>JAVBSA010000331.1:0-4027 GCA_031556915.1 Victivallis sp. | reverse complement strand
TGATCATCCGGCCTCCGGCAAGGTCGAAGGTGACGTAGATGCCGCGTTCCTTGAACGCCGCGACGAAGTAGTCGAGCCGGTCGAGGTTGGCCCGGTCGAGCGTCGCTTCGAGCGCTTCGCGCGTCTGCGGAATCAGGGATTTTGCCAGCTTCACCTTGCGGTGCTTGACCAGCATGTCCCAGCCGACGAGGAACATTTCCGGGATGTGGATGCGCACGAGGTTGTAGCCGCGCCGCCCGACGGCGTCGGCGAAACGGTCGATGGTCGCTTTGTCCCACTCGTGGTAACGGTCGCGCCACATGGAGTCCAGCAGGAAATTGAATGCGAAGAAGCGGACCGGCTCCTCCGGTTTTCCAGCGAAAACCGGCTTGCCGTTCGCGCCGACGATCAACCGCCCGAATGTTCCGGCCGGCCGGTGGCGCCCGGCGACGGACTCGAAATCCAGCGCACTTCCCGGCTTGACTTCGAGGAAGCGGTCTTCGTCCACCGGGCGGAATTTTTCACCCGCGACCGGCCGGAAGAGCAGCGCCAGCGCCGGATCCCCCTCCATTGCCGGAACCTTGCCGCAGACGAACTTCCACCCCGCCGAACCGGAGCCGACTTTGAAGGCGATCAGGTTGCGCCCTTTCTTCACCGGGACATTGAACATATTGTCCTGCGGCACGAAGCGATGGGAGAGGTTGCCGCCGCGGTCGAAGGTGCCGAACTCCTTTTCGCCGTTGACATAGCACTCGAAAAACCAGTCGGCGGAGACGCCGAGCGTCATGCGCCCCGCGTCGGGCGCGTCGAACTCCTGATAGAAGCCGGCACAGGCGCCGTCGCCGAATCGGCCCTCGCGTTTCGCAATATCAAAGAGATCGTTTTCGAGCGTCACCGGAACCGCCGCGGCCGGAATCCGGTCCATCGGCAGCTTCGCCGCGGGGGCGGCAAGGTATTTCCAGCGGTTTGAAAGCAAACTTTCCCGGGTGGAATCGAGCCGTTCGAGCGTCACCGGGCCGAGGCAGAGCGTTTCCCCGGCGGGGTAATTGCCGAGATGGAAGCGCGGCGCCGCCAGAGGTCCGACGCAGTCTTCGCCGACGGTGAACTCGAAGGAGATCCGGTTCCACTCGGTCGTCACGGCAACGTTGCCCCCGGCATTCCGGCCGAGCGCGGAATAGGGGGCGTAGCCCCGCGCGACGGCGCAGAGGACCGTGCCGGGAGCCGTACCCCGGCACAGGAAGGAGAGCCGGTACCGTTCGCCCCGCGCCATCCCTTTGTCGCGCATAAAATTGACCTGTTTCGACCAGTCGGGAGTGTTCGGCGCCGACGCCGTCATGACGAGGGCGAGCGCATTTTCGCCGTCCGGAGTTTTTTCCTCCGGAACGTGTGCGGAAAAGTGATGGCCCGCTCCGAAGTGAAACGTTACGGTTTCTCCGCCCGGCTGCCCGTTTTTCTGATAGCGCCACACCTCCTGCGCCGGAAGCGGGAGAATTCCCAGGCAGCATATTGCACCGGCAATGATCCATTTCATAAGCATTTCTCCCGATTGTTGGTTTTCCCGATTCCGAAGTCTCATTTTTTGTTGATTCCGAAAGGAAATCACTTGGCCTTCATACTGGATATGCCTTACAATATACTGTGTTATAACTGAAAATCTTTATCTGATTTTATTATTTTTTGTCGAATCTTATGAATCTGAAACTTGATTGGCGAGGGATCTCCCCAAAAAAAATCAGCCTCTTCGGACAATGCCCGAAAAGGCGTCGGCTCCGGCTCGTTTGCCGGTCTGGATGGGGTTGGCCGGGGAATCAGAGTTTGGAACTGATGTGGGCGAAGAAGCGTTCTACGCATTTGGACATGGCTGCGGCATAGGCTGCGCTACTGTCGTCGGCTGCGGATTCTTCTGTGGAGAACGAGTACATTTGTTCCTGGGAGCTCTGGGGACGGAGCGAATAGGAGATGCCGAAGATTGCTTTCTTTGCGTTGCGGTCGAATTCGAATTGATAGATGGTACCGTTGAGGCGAACGGATTCTCCCTTTTTCGCTTCGCCGGAAAATTGTTCGTAGACTTTGCGTGTCAGGAGTTGGTCGGGAGAGAGAAGCCAGCGATTGTAATCATCGGTCGTCATTTCTCCGTTATTTTCGCGGAAGAGGAAACGGCGGTCGGTTCCGGAGAGGTTGCGGAACCCGCCGATGACGATCCAATGGTTGATTTGCGGGGCGGGGGCGAGGGTGAGATCGTAGTCTCGCGGTTCGACATAAGTTCTGCCGGACATCAGGGCGCAGCCGGCGAGGATGGGCAGGGCAAGAGAGCATAAAAGAAGTTTTTTCATATCCGTCATTTCTCCGTTATTTTACCGTTAAAAGGGTTTTGTGTAGAATGCGCCTGTTCCCAATTCACCGAAATCGGCCCATAGGATCTGCCGCGGTTTCCGGCGGATGAAGATATCACCGGTTCCGTTGATCTGAGGTTCGCCTTCTTTGCCGACGGGCTGCCACCCTTGGGCTTTGAGTTGGTCGTTGAGTTGGCGCATGGATTGTTCTTTGCTTGCTCCGGCGTTTTGGAAGGAGCCGTACGAGGCTTTGCGGCCGGGGAAATAGATGACCTGGGTTGGAATTGCGCCGTCGGGCAGCGGAGGCAGTGCGGCGGGCCAGTCTTTGGGCTGCGGAATGCTCTCCGGGGAGCTTACGCGGAAGAGGGTGACGGGTTTGCCGGGGCCGGAATTGACAAAGAGCCAGCGCTCCACGGTATTGTCGCCGATTTTGTAGGCGACCCGGATTTCATCGGAACCGGTCCGAAGGTTTTCCGGCTTAAACCGGTTCAGCAGATATTCGAGAAGTTCGGTAAATGCGATATCGACGGGGGAAACCGTCATATTGAGGTTGATTCCGTTGACGGTCATCGCTTCGGAGAAGAGCGGATCTTTGATTCCGGGAATCTCCCTGGCAAGGGAGCCGGATGCGCTTGCGCCGCCCCCGCTGAACGGCCAGAGCGTAAACACCTCGCCGCGCAACGGCAGCAGAAACAAGGCGCTGATGAGTAACAAAAGATATTTCATAACAAAAATATACCACCGAATCCGGTATTTTCCAAGTAGGTTCAAAAAAGTTGATTTGTTCAAAAAAGTTGATTTGCTCAAAAAAGTTGATTTGCTCAAAAAAGTCGATTTTGTAACAATATCTTCTTGCATTGCTCGAAAAATGCGATTTATTGAGCAATAGAAATTTACAGTTACCGAGGAATTGGAAAATGATGAAGAATCTGGAATTGAGACTGCTTGGCACCGGAGCCGCCGATTATGACTGGAACCGCTTTGGAAATCCGGGCGTGCGCGGCAGCACGAGCTCGCTTTTGAACGGGCATATTTTAATCGACTGCGGCGTGACCGGTTTGGGCAATTTGAACCGGTTCGGGATTCCTTACTCCGCCGTCGACACGCTTTTGATGACTCATTCGCACGACGATCATTTTCAGCCCGGCCAGATTGCGGAACTTGCGGCGGCCCGACCGGAACCGCTCGCCGTCTATGCCGCGCCGGCCATTCTGGACCAGTTGGCCGGAACCGCGAACATCGCGCCTTTTCCGATCACGCCGGGGATGACGTTTGAACTCGGCGACCTCTCCGTCATTGCACTGCCCGCCAACCACCTGACCTGGATTCCGGAAGAACAGGCTTTGCATTACTGTTTCCTGAGCCCGGCGGGCAATTTGCTGTACGCCCTCGACGGCGCGGCAATGTTGAAGCAGGCATTTCAATTGATCGAAGAAATCCACCTCGATTGCATCGTGATCGACTGCACCATGGCGGATTCCGGCGATTTCCGGATCTTCGAACACACCGATGTCGAGATGGTTGTTCACCTGATGAAAACATTGAAGAACCTCGGAGTCGCCGATTCCAACACCCGCGTCGTCCTCGACCACCTCGCCCGAACATTGTGGCCCGAAACCGAAACGGAACGACAAAAGAAAATCGCCGGAACCAACTTCGAACTGGCCTTCGACGGAATGATGATCAGGCTCTGAAAACACACGCCGTGGGACTTG
>JAVBSA010000648.1:0-4090 GCA_031556915.1 Victivallis sp. | reverse complement strand
TGAAGGAGAAATTCGACTGCATCGTCGACTTCCTGATCTATTCGACGGAGAGCTTCCGGAAACGGTGTGCGCTTCTGCTCAAAAATACGGAGCATTACATTTTTCTCTCTTCCTACCGCGTCTATTCGGGCGGATTTCCGGTGACGGAATCGACCCCGCGGCTGCTGGATGTGTCGCCGGATTTGGAGTTTCTGAAGACGGAAGATTATTCCTTGTACAAAGCGCGGCAGGAAGACGTCCTGCGGAGCTCCGGGTACGGCAACTGGACGATCGTCCGCCCCGCCATCACCTATTCGAAATTCCGTTTTCAGCTGGTGACGCTGGAGGCTCCGGTCATCGTGGCCCGGGCGCTCAAGGGGCTGCCGGTCGTGCTGCCGGAGGCGGCGCTCAAGGTACAGGCCACCATGAGCTGGGCGGGGGATGTGGCGAAGCTCTTCGCCCGCCTCCTTTTCAATCCCGGCGCGATCGGCGAAACCTTTACGCTCAGTACCGCCGAACACCGCACCTGGGGGGAAATCGCCGAATACTACAAAGAGATCATCGGGCTCAAATATGTTGCCGCAAGTACCGACGACTACGTCGAAATCATGGGCGGCCAGGCCGGAGCGCGGTATCAGCTTTGCTACGACAGGTTGTTTGAGCGGATCGTCGACAACAGCAAAGTCTTGCGCGTGACCGGGTTGAGCCAGGCCGACTTCATGCCGCTCCGGCGTGGATTGGAACGCGAATTGACCGCCCTGCCCGCCGGCACAGTCTGGCCGGACGCAAGCGCGGTATGGAACAAGATGGATGCCTACTGTGAAAAAAATTAAACTCGCCCAGCTCGGAATCCGCCACGAACCTGCGTCGGGCAAGAGGATCACCATGCGCCTTCGCCCCGACCTGGTCGCAATCGTCGGCGTGGCGGACGACCGCAATCTGACAACTTCGGCCGACCGGTTCACCGAAGGCGAACTCGCGCATTACGAGGGGCTCCCCCTGATGACGGAGCAGGAACTGTTCGCCATCCCCGGCCTCGAAGCGGTGGCGGTTGAAGTTCCGAACCTCGATCTCGTGCCGGCGGCATTCCGCTGCCTCGAACACGGGCTGCCGATCCACATGGACAAGCCCGGCGGCGAAGACCTCGCCGTGTTCACCAGACTGCGCCGGGGATACGAGGAGCGCGGCCTCCCTTTCCAGATGGGCTACATGTTCCGCGGCAACCCCGCGATGCAGTGGATCAAACAGGCAGTCACGAAGGGGTATCTCGGCGAAATCTTCGAGATTCAAGCGTCGATGAGCCACAACTACGGCGGCGACGAGTACCAGGATTACATCGGCACGTTCCGGGGCGGGATCATGTTCAACCTCGGCTGCCACCTGATCGATTTCGTCGTGGCGCTGATGGGGCGCCCCGCCGGAATCACGCCGTTCCTCCAGCCGGTTCCCGGCGACAAGTCGCTGAACAACTGCCTGACGGTCCTGCAATACCCCGGTGCAATCGTGACCTTGCTGGCCTGCAGCCGCGAGGTCGACGGATTCGAGAAGCGGCGCTTGCGAATCTGCGGAACCAAAGGCTCGGTGGATCTCTGCCCCCTCGAACGGTTCGACGGCCAGCCGCTGACGATGCAGCTGGTTCTGAAGGAAGGCAATGAAGAGCATGACGCCGGAACGCACACCCTCGATTTCGGCGCGGTTCGCGACCGTTACGAGGATCAATTGGTGGAACTGGCGCAAATGATCCGGGGGAAAATCGCCAATCCTTACGATTCCCGGCACGACTGCCTGGTCGAAGAGGTGCTTCTGGCCGCCTCCGGTTACACGAAATGGAACAAGTAATATGATTGTCATGACCTTTGATGAAAACCGGAATTTCGTGCAGCGCCGCGTTGCCGATCCGGTTCGGCAAGAGGGCGAAGTCCTCATTGAAATTCACGCCGCCGCGCTCAACCGGGCGGACCTGCTTCAACGCGAAGGCAATTACCCGCCGCCGCCGGGCTGGCCGGAATGGCCGGGGCTGGAAGCCGCCGGCGTGGTGTTGGAGTCCCCTCCCGGCAGTCGTTTCCACCCCGGCGACAAGGTATGCGCGCTCCTCGGCGGGGGCGGTTACGCCGAACAGATTTCCGTGCCGGAAGCGATGGTGCTGCCGGCGCCCGAAGGCGTTTCCACGGAAGAAGCCGCGTCGATTCCGGAAGTGTTTGCGACCGCCTGGCTGAACCTGGTTCAGGAAGGCGGGCTCAAAGCGGGCGACACGGTTTTCATCCAGGCCGGCGCAAGCGGGCTCGGGATCGCCTCGATTCAACTGGTGAAAATGCTGGGGGGCAAAGTGGTGACGACGGTCGGCTCGGCGGAGAAAGAGGAATTCGTCCGTGCGCTCGGCGCCGACGTGGCGGTGAACCACCGCAAAGACAATCTTATTGCCGTCCTGAAGCAGAATCCGCCGGATATCACGCTCGACTGCGTGGCGGGCGGCAATCTTATGAGCTGTCTCGAAACCATGAACCCGGGTGGGCGCTGGATTGTGCTGGCAACCTTGGGCGGAGCCAGGGCGGAGGTTGATCTCGGCGTGTTTTTCCGGAAGCGCATCCGCTTGATCGGCAGTTCATTGCGCAGCCGGACTCCGGAGGAAAAGGGCGCGCTGCTCGGAGCCCTGGAGCAACATCTCTGGCCGGGCTTCGCCAAAAAGGAATTGCGTTCCGTGATTCACAAAGTTCTGCCGTTTTCCGAAGCGGAAGAGGCGCACCGGATCCTGCGCGACCGCGAAAACATCGGCAAAGTGGTATTGAAATTGAAATAACGCATTCCCGGGGATTTTTGCACTTTTTCTTCTTGCAAACGAGGTATTTCCGTTGTATCTTAGAAGAATGTGCAATCATCCCCGAAGGAACCAATCATGATTAAGTGCGGGATTATCGGCTGCGGAGTGATCGCGCCGACCCATATCGAAGGCTACCGGGCCCTGCCCGGGGCGGAAGTGACCTGTCTCTGCGACCTGATTCCGGAACGCGCCAAAGAACTGGGCGAAAAATACGGAATCTCCAAAATCACAACCGATTACAAAGAGCTTCTGGCCGACCCCGAAGTGGATGCTGTCAGCGTCTGTACCGACCACGCCAGTCACGCCGAAATCACCATTGCCGCCCTCAAGGCGGGCAAGCACGTCATCTGCGAAAAGGCGCTCGGCCGCGTTCCGGCGGATCTCGACGCGATGATCGCCGAAGCCGAGTCGCACCCGGAATTGGTTTCCAGCGGAATCTTCCAGCACCGTTTCGAACCGGCCAACCGCATCCTGAAACAGATGATCGCCGACGGCAAATTCGGCAAAATCCTTTCGATCAGCCTCGTCTTCAGCTGCCTGCGGACCAACGAATATTATGAAAAAGATTCCTGGCGCGGCAGTGTGGCGGGCGAAGGCGGCGGCATCCTGATCAACCAGGCGATCCACCACCTCGACCAGCTGCGTTACCTCTTCGGCAACGTCCGCCGGTTGACCGGCAAAACCGCCAACCTCACCCACCAGGGGGTGATCGAGGTGGAAGACACCGCCGCGTTCCTGCTGGAATTCGACTCCGGCCTCTTCGGAACCGTCACGGCCACCAATTCCAGCTGCGTCGAATGGCGTAGTTTCCTCACCATCGTGGGAACCGAGGCCAACCTCGAATACGCCAACGAAAAACCGGTCTTCGTCGCCTCTTCCGTTCCCGGCCGCGAAGAGGAGATCCGCGAAGCGCTCTCCGCCGAAAACACCGACGGGATCGTCGGCAAAAGCTACTACGGCGCGGGCCACACCGCCCAGCTCGGTGAATTCATCGACGCCATCGCCGAAAAACACCCCTCGGAATTGACGCTGAAAGACGCCGCCGATTCCGCCCGGCTGGTCATGGCGGTCTACGAATCCAATCAAACGGACGGCTGGGTCCACCCCAACTTCTACCCGCTCCAATAAAAACCGCCCGCGACTTTTTGGAGTCGCGGGCATTTTTTATGGAATCGTTCAGAACTCCATCGACGCGCAGTTGTCGCCCGAGGCGAAGGTCATCTTCTTGATGTTGAACTTGTCTTTCAACAGCGAATAGAAAATTTCGATCATGTTTTCGCAGGTGGCGACTTT
>JAVBSA010000264.1:0-4980 GCA_031556915.1 Victivallis sp. | reverse complement strand
TTGGATGGTGATACCGGGGGTTGCCATGCCATAGAGCAGATCCTGCCAGAAAACATCCTGATCGTTGGAGGTTCCCGCTCCGAAATTGTTCCGTTCGGCGGGGAATTGATTCCGGTTCATGTCCAGATAGAGCGTCATGTAGGTCCCGAGCTGCTTCAGGTTGTTGGTGCAATGGCTGTCGCGCGCTTTGGCACGTGCACTGCTGAGTGCGGGCAGCAGCATTCCGGCGAGGATCGCGATAATCGCGATCACCACCAGGAGCTCGATCAATGTAAACGATTTTTTCATAGATTAACTTCTGCTTTCGGCTTACCGGACTTCGAAGGAGAATACGCGCATCGGGCGGTTGCTCCAGCCTTCTTCCAGAACCAGCTTGATTTCGCTGCATTTCACACCCGTCCACGCGAGGTGGACCAGGCGGTGGCGGTTTTCTTCCACCCGGGCAAGCACCTTGCCGTCGCCTTCGATCCGGAATTTCCGGGGCAGCTGCGCGGGCATGGGGCGAAGCATCGCCGCGTCTTCCACATTGAGCTGCTTCTTGTAGTCGGATAAATCGCTGTCGAACACCAGACGGACTCCGGAAACCCGCTCCGGCGCGTCGAAACGGAACGTCGATTCGCCGTTCACCGGGAACTCGACCCCCTGCAGCCCGTCGTCCCAGTCACGGTCGCGGCCGTTGACCAGGAGCTCGTGAGAAGCTTTGCCGCGCAGCGAGAGTTTGGAGACTTTGCGCGGAATTCCCGGCAGGAACTGATCCTGGTCAAGCAAGGTCTGCTGAAGGTTTTCCAGATATTTCTGCCCGACTTCGCGCGGCGTCGCATCGTACCGGATCGCGAGAGCCGCCGCCGTGCCGACCGCCTGCCCGAAGAGCGCGGTAGTTCCCATCACGCGGGTCGAGCTCATCGCCATATGGGTGCAGCTGATATTGCGTCCCGCAAAGAAAAGGTTGTCGATGTTCGCCGAATAAAGGCAGCGGTAGGGAATCCCGAACGGCGACGGAGCCGGGTGGAAAATCGTCGGCGCGCCGGGGTAATAAATCGCTTCGGGGTGGTGGTCGTCCATCGACCAGCCGCCGTAGGCGATGGTGTCGTGGAATTTGCCTTCCGCCTCCACCTCTTTCTGGGAGAGCATATGGTCGCCGACGTAACGGATGTTCTCGCGTTTGCCGGGGAGGCTGCCGATCCAGTCAAGCTCCCACCCCTTGCCGAGGCCGGAGTTGTGAATGTATTCCCAACAGCCGTAAGCGATCCTGTAAAGCTCGTCTCGAATCTCGTCGGCATCGGCGATGGTGTCCTTGAGGCCGCCGAACTCCATCCACCAGAAGTTGTTGTTCTGAGGTTCGAAGTTGCGCTTGGGCAACGTTTCTTCGGTATAGTGGTAAGCCCATTCCGGCGCGCGGAACGGAATGTCGCGCCCGGTCTTGCGCAGTTGGATCAAAATACTGTTCCCCATCGTCTTCGCGTCGGCCTTTTCCGGCGCGTGGGGCTCGTCGAACTCAGCGCGCGCCTCGCGGCCGCTGCGGAATTTCGCGCCGGAGAGCCGCAGGATGCTGTCCCCCGAGCAGTCGGCGAAGAGTTTGCCCGTGACCTTGTAACGGCGGTATTCCACCAGATTCCAACCGGTCACGGAGGTGATGCGGCCGTTCGCGGTCTCCACCTTCTCAACCGAAGTATTGAGCAGGACGGTGAGGTTCTTTTCGCGCTTGGCAAAGCTGTACATGACATCGTCCCAGATGGTGTATTTCATCGTGGGGTTGTAATAGTAGTTGTCGAGTTGGAGTTCTTCCAGCAGCCCGGTCTCCTTGCGGTTGGGCTCGTGCGCACCGCAGATCCACATGCGGATTTCACTCGAAGCGTTGCCGCCGAACATCGGCCGGTCCTGGATGATGACTGTCCTGGCGCCATTGCGCGCCGCCGCCACCGCCGCACAAAGTCCGGCGATTCCGCCGCCGACCACAACAAAGTCGGCGGAAAGTTCACGTCTGCTGATCGTCATAGAAATAAACTCCTTCAGTTTTTATCATGGTATTATAAGTATACCTGATTTTTGGTGAAAAGCCAATAGACGGTTTGAGAAATGTGAAATAAAAGAATTTAAATATCATAATGTAAAATAAAAAGCAAAACGGATTGCATTTTAGTAAAATGTAAGATATATTCCTTTATATTCATTATTCTAAAAGGAAATTACAGAGATGAAGAATAAACTTCTGGAAAAGACATTTCAGGCGCTGGAGGCGATTGCCCTTTCGCATAAGCCGATTACTCTCAAGGAATTGAGCGGCCGTCTCGATCTGAATATCAGCACGCTCTCGCGGATCGCCGCCGACCTGATCGAAGCCGGATTTGTCGCCAAATCAGGATATCGCCATTTCGAACCGGCACTCGGATTGATCCGACTCGGACAGAACGCCATGAACAGTTCCATCCTGCCCCGCACCATCAACCCCCTGATCAAAGCGCGCGCGGAAGCATTGGGCGTGAACGGCGCTTTCGCCGGGATGGAACATGGCCAGCTGGTCTATCTCTACCGGGGCGACGCCTTCTCCGAAGAACAGAAGATCGGGCTGCCCTGGCACGTGCCGCTTTTCCGCTCCAATATCGCCATCACCATCCTCGGGCGAAGTACTTCCAAAGAAGAGGCGCTCGCAATGCTCGGCCGCTCCGTCAAAGAAGAAGACTACGACAACAGCCCGAAAGCCGACATGAACGAAATCGAAGAACTCCTCGATCACGTCACCAAAAACGGCTACCTGATGCGCCGGGAACCCCTCAATCGATGGAATATCTGCTTCCCCGTCGAATACGGCGGCCGCTGTTACGGCGTCTCATTCTACGGAGACCGCGCCGATGAACGCAACTTCGACCGGCTGCTCTTCGAATGTTCTCTCCTCGCCTCACGCATCCAATCGCAGCTGACCCAACTCTAAGTTCCCGGGGAACCAGAGGAGGGCAAAGCGCCTCCTTTGGTTCCCCGGGGACTTATTGGGCGAAGAGCCATTGCCAGGTGTTGTTGTTTTGGAAGGCGGGAACCCAGGAGAAGTGGTCGCACCCCGGTATTTCCTGATAGATGACTTGATCGCCGCCTGCGTTCCAGATGGCTTTTACCATGTCGCGTGAAAACTTGACGGGCACGGCTTTGTCCGCGGTGCCGTGGATTACGAGGATTGGCAGTTTGGTCAGTTTTGCCGCGTTGGCGGGGTCATTGCCGCTGCAGATCGGGATGATGGCGGTCAAGAGTCCCGGGTGGCGCACGGCCAGTTCCCAGGTGCCGAATCCGCCCATTGAGAGTCCGAGTGCGTAGATACGGTCTGCTTTGAATTCGGTTTTTTTAGCTTCGAGTAATTCCAGGATTTGATCGAGCGGGGAGACGCCGTTTGTTTCTTTGCCCCACCACTCACCCTTGGGGCATTGGGGGAAGAGGAGAACGGATTTGATTTTGTTGGTGCGGCAGTAGGCGGAGAGTTCGGCAAATCCGTGTTTCAACTGAAGTTCATTATCGTCGCCGCGTTCGCCGGAGCCGTGGAGAAAGAGCACCAGGGCGAAATTACCCGGGAGTTCCTCGCCGATCACGAACTGGCGGTACAGCAGGGGTTCGGTGATGGCTTCATCGTAAATGGTGATTTCCTGTACGGGTGCTGTCGCCGGGGAGGGGGTGCCGGTGACGCAGCCGGAACATACCAGGGCCAGGAGCAAAGCGAAGAGGGCGTTCGGAAATTTCATAGTCAATTCTCTTTTGGAATGGGTAAAAAAAAGGCGGAGAACCATTCTCCGCCTTTTGTCGCAATCGGGATTTTACCGGAAATCGTCGAAGACGAGGTCGTCTCCCTTGAGGTCGTAGAAGAAGATTCCGGTGACGAAGTCGGCGATTTCGACCGGGTGGATGTAGACATCGCCGGTGATGAGCCCGCCGAGGGAACCGCCGATCGCCCAGTAGTCGCGGGAGCCTTCACGAAGGTCGTAAATCCGGAGGGTGGGCATCGGAAAGCCGGATCTGCGTTCGATATACTGGTTGACCAGCCGGGTCGTCTGGAATGTGCTCATATCTTCTTCGCCGATGGAGACGAACTGCCAGTACCAGCCTTGTTCCGTGCCGAATCCGTATTGACGGTTATACGCCTTGTACATTTTCCAGTTGTAACCGACGCCGCTGCCGACCGCGACGGCTTGGGTGGCCTGAAGCTTTGCTTCGAGCCAGGGGCCGAAACCGACATTGACGGTGAAGGTGTCGAGGGCGTTCACCACAATGTTGACGGGCCAGAGGGCGATTTTCTCCATGATGGGGTTGGCGCGCAATTCGCTGCCGGCGAAGAGAATACCGGCGATTCCGGCGATCATCAGAAACTTTTTCATTGGTCTTCTTACTCCTGAGTAATTTATTTTTTGGTGATATCTTCGATGCTGAGTCTGGGTAGGCCGCGGGGGGCCGGCGCGACGGCCGGTGGAACCGGCGGCGGTTCTTCCGCCTTCTCCGCCGGGGCGGGGATGCTTCCCAGCGGGGGGAGGGCGCCGGCGACGGGTTCCTCGATGATTTCGAACTCGCCGGTCAGTTCCGCCTGTTTGAGCGCGACTCCCTCTTCGGTGAGTTTGGCGATTTTCTTCTGTTCGATCAGGAGTTCCGTAACGGCCGCCTGGAGTTTTTTGAGTTGTCCGGCCATGCCGGCGATGTTGCCGGTCAGCTCCACCCGGCTTTCGTCGAATTTTTTGAGGAAACGCGCAAACTGCGCCAAGCCCAGCATGATGATAAGCCAGGTCAGTCCGGCGAATACTCCGAACATGATCGTACTGAATTGCATTGGGAACCTCCTCGGTGTGACAAATCTTATCAACCGTAATATATTGCAAAAGTTGTCGCTGTCAATCTTCCGGCGGCAAAAAAGCCAAACATTCCGCGATTTTTCTGCCGGAATCCGGGAAGCGCGCCTCCGGAATGAGTTCCGCGAGCGGTTCCAGCACAAAACGCCGCTGCTGCGCCCGGGGG
>JAVBSA010000682.1:0-7349 GCA_031556915.1 Victivallis sp. | reverse complement strand
ATCGGATCACCGGTGAAATGTTCCGCATTTCCGATGTGATGATCGGGGAGGTCTGGCTGGCCTCCGGCCAATCCAATATGGAGTTTACCGTCAGCCGGAATCTGCCGCGCCGGGAAAACGGGAGTTCCCGCGTTCGCATGTTGACGGTTCCTTTTGCGCATGCGCCGGGCGGCCATGTTCCGCTCAAGGCCGATTGGCGCCGGGCGGACGATCCGGCCCGGTTCGGACAATTCAGCGCGGTAGCCTACTTTTTTGCGGAAAAACTCGCCGCCGCGCTCGATTGCACGGTCGGCATTCTCAGCGCATCGGCCGGCGGATCCGACGCGCTCTCCTGGGTGAGCCGCGACGGCCTGGCCGCCGATCCGTATTTCGGGGCGATCGTGCGCGATTATGAAGCATTGTTATACACGCCTGACGGCATTCAAATGACAGGCCCGGCATTTGCCGGAGGCGAAAAACCGTGGCTTCGCGATTATTTCCGGCGGCATCCGCTGCCGGCTCCGGAGTCGCGCCCCGCGTGGACCGCCGCCGATTTCGACGACGGCGCGTGGCCGGGCGCCGCCCTGCCGGATGTCTGGAACCGTTTCGATGAAGACGTCAACGGCGTCTACCAATTTCGCCGGGAAGTGGAAATCCCGGAGGAATGGAGCGGACGCGGATTGATGCTTTCGCTCGGCGCCGTCGACAAACACGACATCACCTGGTTCAACGGCTGCGAGGTCGGCCGAACCGGACGGGACCTGAATGAAAAATTCTGGAATGTCGAACGGCGGTACGAAATTCCCGCCCGCGCGGTGCAAGGCGGCAAGGCGGTGATCGCCGTGCGCGCCTGTTCGTTCCTCAACGACGGCGGTTTGATCGGCCCCGCCGGAGCCATGTTTCTCACCGATGGCGCGACACGGATCGATTTGAGCGGAAATTGGAAGTACCGGCAGGAAGTGAATCTGGGGAAAATCGCTCCTCCGGCGAAAGACGAGGAGCCGGAGAGGTTCGCCGATGTGGAAAAACACGCCGATCCGCTGTATTATCCGCCGCTTCATGTGCCGTATCTCTTGTTTGACAATATGATTGCGCCGTTGATTCCCTATGCGGTGCGGGGCGTGATCTGGTTTCAGGGCGAGCACAACACCTCGCACCGTCCGGAGCGATATGAGCAATTGATGGTTGCGCTGATTCAGGATTGGCGCCGCCGCTGGGGGAATCCCACGATGCCGTTTCATCAGGTGGAACTGGCGGGTTTCGGCCGGCCGGCCGCTTATCAGGCGGATTCCGCCTGGACGCCGTTGCGTATTCAGCAGCAGCGGGCGGCGCGGGCCGCCGGATCGTCCGCGGTTTCCGCGTATGACCTCGGCGAGGCCGACGAGATCCATTTTCCGGACAAACAGCCGGTGGGCGAGCGGTTGGCGCTGGCCGCGCTGGCCGAGGATTACGGAATTCCGCTCGAAGACGTTCCCGGGCCGGTTCTGCTGCGGGCGGAGATTGACGGCCGGGAGATTGTGTTGACGTTCGCCCATGCCGGAGAGCTTCGCGCCGATGCGGGAAACACCCTGTTCCGGGTATGCGGCCGGGACAATGTCTGCCGGCCGGCGGAATTCCGGCTGCGGGATAACCGGATCTTCCTGTCCGGGGAGGTTTGGAGCCCGCCCGTCACAATTCGTTATGCATGGGCCGACAAGCCTTCCGGCGCCGTGGTGCGGAACCGGGCCGGACTGCCGTTGCCCCCCTTTGAAGTGAAGTTGTGAACCATAGAGAAAAGCAAATGAAAAAAAAGTGTCAGATTCCGGAATATGATTTGAATCCCGGTTGGAACGGGGAAGAAATTGCGGATTGGGGGCGGCGGATGGAAGAGGCGGCGCCGGATTTGTTCCGCATGAGCGAATTCGGGCGCTCCCGCGAAGGGCGTTCGATTCCGCTTTTCACCGTTACCGATTTCATGTCCGGCGATCCGGGCGACAAGCCGGGCTTTTATCTGCAAGCCATGGTGCACAGCCATGAATGCGGCGGCCTGGCGGCGGCTCTCTTCTGTGCGCGGGAACTGGTGGCGCGCCACCGGCGGGGCGGCTTGCTCGAAAGAACCGTCTTTTACATTGTTCCGCGGATCAATCCCGACGGGGCGGAGCGGATTCTCGCATCCGCCGGTTGCATCCGGAGCCGGCTCGACGGCCGGAATTCCGGCCGCCCGAACACCTGGATGGAAGAGGACGTCAACGGAGACGGGCTGATCCTGGAAATGCGTTACCCCGACCCGTTCGGCAAATGGTGCGCGGATGAACACGATCCGCGCGTACTGCTTTTGCGGACGCCGGAATCGTGCGGCCCCTTCTATACCCTGATGCAGGAAGGTAAATTTCACCAGTACGACGGTTCGCCGGTTTTCCGCAATGGAAACACCTCTCTGGATTGGAACCGGAATTGCGGCTCCACCTGGTCGGCGGAACTGGCCGACGGCGGTCCGTTCCCGTTTTCGGAACCGGAAACCCGTCTGTTGGCCGAATTTTTTGCATCGCACCGGAATCTTTTCGGGGCGGTCGATTTTCACAACGGTCCGCTGCAGATTCTCAGTGCCCCGGCGCTTCATTCCAGGCACTTGGCCCCCGGCGACCGGGAACTGTTTGAGAACATGCGGCGGGTCGCGGAGGAATGCGGGCTGGAAATGTCCGCCTCCTGTGAGTATCCCCTTGCGCACAGCGGTCCGGATCTGCCGGGCAATTTTGTGGACTGGTGCTATTTCGACCAGGGGATTCCGGGGTGGGTGATGGAACTCGGCTCCATCGTCAGCTCTCTTCAGCCGCTCAGCGAACACAAGAAGCTGGATTGTTCCCGGGCGGTGTATGGGCAGCTCCTGGCATGGCAGGAGGCGCATCCGGAGGAAGAAACGCGGTTGCACGAGTGGAAAAAATTTCATCATCCGCAGTTGGGCGAGGTCGAAATCGGCGGCGTGGAGTGGCGGACCTACAGCCTGCCGGGCCGCACGGAGATGCGGGAGTATCTCCGTCGGATATTGGAATTCATCCTCCGCCAGGCCGCCATGGCGCCCAGGCTCGACGCGCGGGTGGAATCCGTTTTTGATTGCGGCGGCGGAGTCCGGCGAATCCGTTTGCGGCTTTTCAATTGCGGAGAACTGCCCACGTCGATGACGGCGCGCGGCGCGCGGCTGCCGCGTTGTGCGCCGCTCTATCTTGAGTTTGCGCCGAATGACGGTGTGACCTGCCTTTCGATGAACCGCGGACAGGAAAGCGCGCATCTGGCGGGATATGAAAGCCGTTATTTCGAGTGGTTCGCATCCGGCGGGCCGGAGGGCAGTATTTTGGGAACCGTGTTGTGCCGTGGCGGCGCGGCCGGAAATCTCCGCATTGAAATTCCACGGAATCCGGTGAAAAGCAAAAAAACGGTTGAAAAATGATTGTATTTCAAGAAGACTTCATTTGAAGAAGGGCGCGGGCGGAGGATATGTCGTGGAGTGTTTTCGGGGTGATTCTGGCATCGGCGCTGCTGCATGCCGGCTGGAACGTATTGAGCAAAATCGGGCGTCCGTCGCTGGCGTTCTTTACCGGAATGTGCATCGGAAATACGCTGCTCTGGAGCTGGACGCTGTTTGCGTTCGATTTCCCGTGGCGGAATTTAAGCCTCTGGTTTTATGGAGCCTTTCTGTTCAGCGTGCTGACGGAATATCTCTATTTCCGCGGGATCGTCGAAGCGTACCGGCAGTTGGATATTTCGCTGGGGTACCCCATGATCCGTGCGCTGCCGGTTCTGCTGATTACCGCGGCCACTTTCCTGCTGCCGCCTCATCGGCTGCCGGGGGTGCCGGGGGGAATCGGCCTGCTGCTGGTTTGCGCCGGGTGTTTGCTGCTGCCGTTGAAGCGGTTTCGGGATCTGCGCTGGAGCAACTATCGCGGACGGGCCATGAAATTCATCTGGCTGGCCGCAGCCGGGACAACCGGATATACGCTTGGAGATGCGTTTGCGTTGCGTTTGTTGAAGGAACAGGCGCCGGGGCGGGAGATCGCGGCATCCTGTTTCTATCTTTTTCTGATTCAGGCCGGCAATGCCGGCTGGCTCTCCTGGTGCTGTTTCCGGCGGGCGGAGGAGCGCCGGGAAGCGGGACGGATTTTGCGGTGCGAACCATTTCGGCCACTGCTGGCCGGCGTGTTCAGTTCGACTGCGTATGTATTGATTTTATATGCGATGCTGCATGTCGCCCAGTTGAGTTTTCTCCAGGCGTTCCGGCAGATGAGCCTCCCTTGCGGCGTACTCTGCGGAATGTTGATTTTCAAGGAAAAAGTAGGCGCTGTACGCTGGTTCGGCCTGGTTTTGATCGTCGCCGGGCTCGTTGCGATTGCGTTTCAATAAAGGAAGTTGTTTTTATGACAAGGAGAAGATCAGAATGAAGATTGCCGTAAATACCGATTTTTACACCAACGACCGGGACATCCCTCAAATCCTCCGTGCGATCGGGGAAGCGGGATTTACTCATCTGCATTGGTGCCACCATTGGGGAGATGATTATTTTTATGCCGCGGATGAACTCGATTCGATCAAAAAATCAATGCGTTCCGCCAAGGTGGAATTGCTGGACGTTCACGGTTCCGATTGTGTGAATGGCATGTGCTGGTATTCGCCCGATGAGGAGAGCCGGAAGCGCGGCGTTGAACTTGTCCGCAATCGCCTGGAAATGATGGATCGTCTCGAAGCGTCGGGCGCATTGATGATGCACGTTCCCTTTCAACGGGTCGCCGCCGTCGGGAACGAGGCGGTTTCCCGCAATCATTTTGCGATCCGCCAGGCGGATGCGCTGCGCCGGAGTCTGGATGAACTCATGCCGGAGCTGGAGCGGTTCCAGCGTGTGGCGGCCATTGAAAATATGTGGGGCGACACGTGGGGAATTCTGGAAATGCTGTTTGCCGCATATCCCGCCGATCGCGTCGGACTCTGTTACGATTCCGGGCACGCGAATGCCGTCGTCGCGCCGGGAAATGATGCGCTGGATCGCAGTAAGGAACGGCTTCAGGCGCTGCATCTTCATGACAATGACGGCCGGAGCGATCAGCACCAGCCCCCGTATTACGGCACCGTTGACTGGGCGCGGCTGGCCGGAATCATCGGAACTTCCGGTTATCCGCGCGAAATCAGCTTCGAGATGTCGATGAAGGCGACGCCGTTTGCAGCAGCGCCGGGAACGGTTCCGGATGCGGCGCGGATCTCGGCGTATCTTGCCGATGCCTATTTGCGCTGCGCCCGTTTCACCCGCATGGTGGAAACCGTTCGGGACGCGCACCGCGCGGAACTCAAACCTTTGAAAGAAGGCCGGAATTCGTGAAGAGATTCCCGGATTCAGGGAATGACAGTGCCTGTCCGGCATGTCCGGTACGGGTTTGATTTCGGCGAACACGTCAGCGTGTTTGGAACCTTGCCGGGGCAGGGGAGCTTCATTTCCTGGCAAGCTCCATGACGACGGCGGAAAATGGAGCGATATCACTGGAGCTTGCTCCCGCGACGCGCCATGAATCGGCCACGATGACATTCAGAGGTTCCCGTTCGGCACTGTTGTTCACCGCCACCACCCGGCAAAGTCCGGCGTTCACGGGGTGTTCGGTCAAGGTTACAAGCGGATTGCACGAGCGGACCAGGCGTTGGGAGGCCGCCTCCGCCGCAAACAGCTTGTAGAAGTCGCGCCAGCGGGGCTCGCCGGGCTTATGAAACGCGCCGGGGCGCGAGCCGAGGTTCAACTCCAAAGGCAAGGTCAGCAGATAAACCGTGCCTTTGCCGTAGCCGGACCGCACGAACACCGGATTTCCATCTTCTTCGCAGGCCAGGATCTCCGCGTTGATATTGCGCAGGCGCAGATGATAGGGCGACGGCATGATGAATGTTTCGCCGTTCATCGCGACATGAGCCGGGGAGGTGCGCATTTCACGGCCTTCCGCCTCGACCCCGAAGATCTCCTCGAAGGGTGCCAGGGCTCCGTCGCTCAAAGAGATATAAAGAGTTGCTCCGTTTCTGATTTTTTCGAGGATGGCGTTGAACTCATAGCCGTACATCCCGTCCGCTCCGCTGAGGCCGGGGAGAATATAGAGCGGCGCATCCGGCAGTTCATCGGCGATATAGGCGTAACGGATGTCGAAATGATTCTGCTTTGCCAGCAGGAAGGCGCTCCACGCGTTGGTCAGGGAAGCATCGAATTTCTGCGAACGGGTCATGATGCAAACAGCATCCCGGCGAAACGGCGGGAGCTCGTCGAAGGGAAGGCTTTGCTTGAATTCCCGGAATTTTCTGATCTCCTTTGCAACCAATTTCGGATGAAAGTCCGGATCGAAAAGCCCCAGCTCGCGTTCCCATGCACTCCATTCGTAAGGGGGGAAATTCAAGTTCCGCTGATCGAAACCGCACCACCAGAGAAAGTTTTTCGACCCGTGCGCCCAGGCGTTGTAAATGGAGTTGCGCAGAAACTGCGCTTTTTCCTTTTCCGCGCAATAAGAAGGGGAAAAGGTGCCGATCTCCTCGACGCTGCCCGGGTGGCCGGCGATGTCGGCATAAAGAAGCATTTCCACCGTCGCCTGAAACGCGGTTCGGATGGAATTATGGGCATCCACGCGGGCGGCGATCTTCGAGGGGGAGTGGGGATAAGGATGCGCCGTCATGAGATCGCAGAGCTCCCCCTGATCCTGGATGCTCCAATTGTGCGGATCCCAGGGCGACGAAAAGCGGTCGTTCGGCATCAGCCCATGCATGCCGGAGGCAACCGGGCGCGTGGGATCCGCGAGGCGGACGGCCGATGAAATCAGATAGCTCCAGATCCATGCTTCCGAGTTGTTTTGCACATCCCCCATGCAATTGCATTCGTTGCCGAGCTCCCACATCTGAATGGCTTTGCACTCTTTGAGCTCCCGCACCAGGCAGCGCACAAAACGCACCTGCCACTTTTGCGCCAGCGGATCGGTGATCGGATTGAGTTTTTCCAACGCGGGCGGCGTATAATAGGAGCCGCTCATCCAGCCGGTCACCAGGGCGACGAGCAGCTTCAAGCCGGTTTCTTCGGCGATTTCGGCGAGTTTGCGGAAGCGTTCGACCATGACTTCATCCACCCCCGCCCGGCCGCAGGGGGTGTCGGGCAGCCGTCGGCCTTTCATATAGATGTCTTTGAACGCGCCGCGATGCGAAAAGCAGATTTCGATCGGCTGGAAATCGCGCCAATTGGGGAAGACGCGGATCAGTTCACAGCCGGTGTCGGCGAGACGCCTGAAGTCTTCGCGCACCACATTTTCATCCCAGAGTTCCCACATCCGGGTTCCCGCGTGGGACGACCAATAATTGCAACCGATCTGCATCGTTATTTTCCTTATTTCATT
>JAVBSA010000362.1:0-8037 GCA_031556915.1 Victivallis sp. | reverse complement strand
ATATCCGATTGTATGAGGGAGAAACGCCGGATGTTTCCCGTGAACGGCAGGAAAGGAATCGCAATGGATGGAAAATCGCGCTCCTGGATGGCCTCGGGGTGCTCCCTATTCTGCTTTGCATATTTCTGCTGCTTCCCTTCGCCCGGATGAAGGAACAAGATATTGACAGCTTCTTATTTCTGCGCGGCGGGACCGTCGTTACCGGTATTGTACTGATCCTGCTGCCGTTCTGTTTTCTGCTGATCGACCGCGTGAAACGGCCGGATGCCTGCCCGGGGTGTTGCGGCAAACCGGAGCTCTGGGTGCTCCGCATGACCGGCAACTGTTCCCGCTGCGGGGTGAAGCTCATCGGGGAATCACCTCCGGAGGAGGCGGGGCCGGTCGACCGCTCCCGGCTGGCGGAGATGCTGGACCGTCAGGCGGTCTGGAACCGGATTCAGGGTCCCGGTATGATATCGGGAGGCATTCTTTTGTGTACGGTACCGCTTTGGCAGGGGCCATTGGCGTGGACTCTCCTCAGTTGTTGCGTTCTCCTGGCGCTCCTGCCCGGGATCCTCCTTTTCGTGATTCGGAAGAAATATCCGGATATCCCCCACGCCTGCCCGCATTGCAGAATGCCGGCGCGGTTTCAGATCTGGCGCATTTACGGGCGCTGCCCCGGTTGCGGCAAGCGGGTGATTACGTAGTAACTACTGCAGTTTGCGGTATTCGCGCGGGGAGATGCCGGTCCGTTTGCGGAAGATCCGGGAGAAGTGGCAGCTGTCGTAAAACCCCAGCTTCAGGGCGATTTCACCGATGGGGAGCGCGCGTTCTTCCAGCAATTGGCGGGCTTTGCGGATCCGCAGACTTGCGGTGTATTCGGTGATGCTGCCGCCCGTCCATCGGCGGAACGTCTTGCCGAGGGCGGAGGTGCTCATGTTGGCGACCCGGGCGAGTTCCCGGAGCGGAACGGTCCTGCCGAGATTCGCCGCGATATATTCCAGAACTTTCGATTCATTTTCCAGCTGCCGGGATGGGGCGAGGTATGCTTTGCCCTCCATTCGCATCAGTTTCACCAGGAATTCCGTGAAGAGAGCGCGCGCCATCAGCTCATGGCCGGCCTGACGGAGTTTCAGCTCGCGGATGAGGGTGGTGAACCGGCGGTCTTCTTCAGCGATCTCCTCGTTTTCAAACTGATAGAGCTGCCGGTTGAGGCGGATTCCGCCCATCAGGTCCGGGTGGAAGAGGATGTTGTAGAAGGTACAGCTCGGCGCCATCTCGTAGGCGTGGGTGTCCTCCGGCGTCAGCATGTAGACGTCTCCCCGCAGCACGGGGTAGGGGACGTCGTTGATCCGGCAGACGCCCGAACCGCGCGTGATGAAGGCCAGTTCGATGCAGTCGTGACGGTGGAGCACATTGACGCCGGCCTTCTGCACCGGCCACACCGCAAGCGGCAGCCCGGAAGTACAATAATCGTTAAGATGATACAGTTTCATAGAGGTAAAATATCCTGTTTTCCGTAGAAATCAAGAAAAATACCGCTTTGTGCAAATCATTGTTGAAATCGTACAACTTTTTGAAGCGCCGATCGGGTATACTATTGGAAACAACAGGAGAATCGCTGTGGATTTCAAGACTTACCTCGATAAAGTGTACGGCTGCTGGCTGGGCAAATGCGTCTGCGGCTCCATCGGCGCGCCGCTGGAAGGGTGCAAACAGATTTTCGATTACCAATTCGATCCCGCTTTCTGGCGGATCGCGCGGCCCAACGACGACCTCGAGCTTCAGATCCTCTGGCTCAACGTGATCGAGAAAATCGGGTTGGATTTCGACGCCGACGATCTCGCGCAGGCGTTTCTGGAGCATGTCCCTTACAATCCCGGCGAGTACGCCTATTTCAAGCGCAACTTCCGGCGCGGAATCCACCCGCCGACCTCGGGAACCTACAACAACCACTTCTATCACGAGGGGATGGGCTGCTGCATCCGCGCCGAAATCTGGGCGTGTCTCGCGGCGGGCGATCCGCAGCTCGCCGGGCGCATCTGCCGTCTCGACGGGCAGCTCGACCACTCGGCGGAATCCATCTGGTCCGAATGCTTTATCGCTGCCGTGGAGGCGGCGGCTTTTGTGGAATCCGACCTCGACAAACTGATCGACGCCGGGCTTGCCGCCATTCCGGCGGAGTCGAAGCTGACGCGCCTGGTACAAGACACAAGGCGTTTCTGCCGCGAGGAGAGCGATTGGCGTGTTGTTCACGAACGGATCATCCGCAGCTACGGCCACCCCGACTGTACCAATATGTTCGAAAACATCGGCATTACGCTGATGGCGCTCCTGATGGGCAAGGGGGATATGGAACAAGCGACCATGATCGCCTTGAACAGCGGGTTCGATACCGATTGCACCTGCGGAATCGCAGGAGCCATCCTCGGCATCATCGCCGGGGCGGAGCAATTACAGAAACAATACGGCATGGCCGACACCGGGTATGTCACCAATTTCGACGTTCACCGCCGTTCCGACCGGATCGAAGATCTGGCCTTCGACATCGCCCGGCTGGCGAATGAGGCCGAACAATACTGGAACCGTTCCCTGAAGATTGAGGGGGCTCCCGAATTCCGGCTGCCGGCGCGCCGCCGCGATTTCCGGTTCGAGACGGAATATCACGGCCTTCCCGTCCTCGCGGCGGGCGGCGAAGGCGCGTGCGCGCTCCGCATTTTCAACCTCACCGGGCAAGAACAGACCGGGGAGCTGATTCTGAGGGCCGGGAAGGATCTTGCGTTTGAATATGATTCCGCAGTCCGGATTCCGGCGGGCAAAGATCTTGCAGTTCCGGTCCGCGTCCGCCACCTCGATCCCGAACGGATCGTCGACGGTGAACTGATCGAGGCGGAATTTCTCGGGAACCGTTACCTCTTCGGCTTCGCCGGTGCGACTCCGTGGCAGGTCTACGGGCCCTACTGGGGGAATTACGGCACGGTGCCGCAGGTGGAGCTGGAGACGGAACCCTATCACCACCATGTTCCGCTGGGGGGATTCCCCAACCGCAGCAGCGCAATCCGCAATTACCACCTCAACATGCGCGCCGATCTCGATATCATCGGGTTGGATGAAGAGGCGCTGGTCGAAGGCAGCCTCGAGCTCGCGCCCCACGCCGTGATCCAGGCGTACGACGACCTGATTCCGGTGGACGAAGCGTTCGGATTCCAGGGGCCGGCGGTCTTCTATCTCGTTTCGGAATTCGTGACGGCAAAGGAGATGAAGATGGCCTGCGCCATCGGGCGGAGCTGCCCGCTCGTCTTCTGGTTGGACGGCGAAGAGATGGCGCGCGCAACCGATGAAACGTTCCGCACGCCGGAAAACATCAATCTCAATGGATTCGACCTGGCCGCCGGGAAGCACCGCATGGTGTTCAAAATCGCCCGGCGGAGCGGCCGGGTCGCATTGAGCGTCAACCTCAAAACAAGCTTCCGCCCCGGCGAGCGCATCGACGCCCACCTGGTCGGAGCGGAATTTCTAATGTAAGAGCCAATTGCAAAACTTCCCGGTAAGGAGTTATTAAGAAATACCCCTTACACTTGGCGGAGATGGAAAACAATCAGCGCTTGATTTGTTGCACTTTCCCGACCTCTTCGTGCTTCCAGTCGTCGAGCTGGCGCTTTTCTGTGTTGAAATTCGCTCCGATCAGGATGATTCTTTTGCCGGAATTCCGATACTTCGCGAAGTATTCTTTTTCGCGGATTTGCGATAACGCAATCTCCGCATCCTGATTGATTTTGAACTCAAAGATGAAAACGCAGTCGGCATCGGATATCACCGCGTCGATTCGCCCGTTATTGGTGCGCGATTCCGCCTCAATCCGAATGCCGAGCAGCAGGAAGACCGAATAAAACAACAATTGAAAACTGCTTTCCGAGTTCAGGGTAACGTCATAAGGCACCCGGGCGAAGAATGTTTTCAGCAAATCCATAAAACACGGGATATTGCGCTGTTTGATGGCCTCGATCAGGTCAAAACAGATATTTTTGACATCATCCGTCGTAAATGAGGTATAATAACTCAGCAAACGTTCCTCGAACGCCTCTTTGACCTCGCGATTCGGAAAATCCAACAGATACCGGGTGCTGTCGTATTGAATGAAAAAGTCACGGATCGTCAAGTAGCCCGTTTGCAGCAGAAGCGACAACGGATTGAGGCGGTCAAGCTCAAAAGCTTCAAACGCGAGATTGGATACCGGCTGCGTCAGAGCCCGTTCCAGATCGAAATTTTTCTCTTTGATCAACTCGATCAGGAATGACGGCGTTCCCGTCGAAAACCAGTAATTGTTGAATTTCCCGCCATTCATGAAAAACTGCGCAACCGAAACCGGATTGTAAACGGACGCTGCCGATTCCTCAAACCGGTATCCGTTGTACCATTCTTTGAGTTTCCGCAGCAATTCATCCTTCGTAATATTCAAAGATTCGACTGTCCGGTCAATCCGGTCACCGAAATAAGTTTCCAATTCCGACTGGGTATAACCCATCATGCAGGCGTAATCGGCGGTCATCGCAATATCGGTCAGGTTGTTCAAATCCGAAAACACCGATACATGGGCAAACTTGCTTACGCCGGTTAAAAACACAAAGCGTTCGTATGGCTCGCATTTCTTTATGGTCGAATAAAAGCCTTTCAAAACATCCAATATGCCACGGATATGCGGATTGGTAACGTTTCCAAGAATCGGCTTGTCGTATTCGTCGACCAGAATGACAACGGGGCCTTGTTTGTACAAAACCTGTATTAAAAATTCAAAACGAGTGGAGTTTGACTGTCCGCAAACTTCAATATTGAACTGATTGGCAACGCCGACAATCATGTCGAAAATAAAGCTTTCAAGTTCCTCCGGAGTTTTTGCATCGCAGTTGCCCATATCCAAATGAATGATCGGATACGTTTTCCAGTCGTAATCCTTGTGATATAAAGCGAGGTCTTTGAAAAGTTCCTTCTTGCCGGAAAAAACAGCCTCCAGCGTGGACACGGTCAGAGATTTGCCGAAGCGGCGCGGACGGGACATGAAATACATGGCACTTGCGGGACGAATCAATTTCCAGATGTATTCCGTCTTATCGATATACAAAAAATTTCCATTGATCAATTTTTCAAATGTATAAACGCTGCTGGTTAATTCTTTCATGCCTTCAAGTCCTTTATGCTGTGTTAATGTATTCCCCGGGGGAATGATTTGCAAGCATGATTCCGGAAGATTGCCGATGAATCGGAATGCCCTGTTAAAGTGACCTGTGCGAGGTCAGCTTCCCGGCGGGGCCGCGGTGCTGCTTCTGGGGAAGAAGTTGCAGTCCACAAAGACGTCTTCCGTAACCGGTTCCTTATGGATGAGCCGGTTGAGCATGATGACCGCGTGCTTGGCGATATAGTTGAAGTTTTGCATCACTCCGGTGATGGGGGGATCGCAATAAGCATCGATTGCCGGATCCAGCCATCCCGCAAGCGAGATGTCCTGCGGAACCTGCTTTCCCATCAGCTTCAACGCATGGAGAACCTGTATGGAATAGCCTATGTTCATAACGATGATCGCCGTGACGTTCAAAGCCAGAAGCTGTTGGACCTCCATATAGATTTCGCCCGCATCCCAATGACGCGTGACGACCAGGTCCGCCGGGAGGGAATGTTCGTGCATGATCCGCCGGAACTCCTCACTGCGCTGCATTCCCGTATCGTTCGTCCCGTCGAGCTGCGGCGCGTCCGCCAGCAGCCCGATGCGGCGGTGGCCCAGGTCCAGAAGGTGATTCGTCAGTTGGCTCATTCCCTGTTTGTCATTGGAACTTACTTTGAAGATTCCTTCGAAATGATGCGGCGGGGTGTTGATGCAGACCATGGGCAAGGCGTAGCGGCTCCCCCAGTAATGCTCCAACCCCTTCTCGGCAACCAGTGAAATGACGCCGCAGAGATTGTGTTCCTCGATCAGGTCGATGCTGTCCGTGGCGATCATTTCCATGCGGAAGTTCATGAACCGCAATTGCGTCAGAAGCTCCGCCACGATAATGCGCTGGTAAAATCCCATCGACAGCTCCGACAGAATCAGCATTACGGTCCGCCGGTCCCGGGGATAGCCGATTTGACGGGCGCAATTGAGGATTTCCGCCTTGGTTTCCGCGGCAACCGCCGCCGACCCGTTGAATACACGGGATATTGTGGTTACCGAATAACCGGTGATATCGGCGATGTCCTGCAATGTTTTCTTCATAATGATCGTAAAATAGAGGCGGAATGAATGAATATCAAGTCGATTTTTCATGGTACGTCATTTTTTTTCATCATTTTCATTTCTTCCGATATTGTTTTTTCCTTTTTTTCGCTCATAATACTGTTATCGCGAAAGAGAAAACGAAAACGACCCAAAGATGGAGGTGTGAAGAATGAAGTTGAAAAATTTTACATTGATCGAGCTCCTGGTGGTAATCGCCATCATCGCAATCTTGGCGGCGATGCTTCTGCCGGCGCTGAACCAGGCGCGGGAAACGGCGAAAAAGGTCAAATGCATCAATATGCTCAAGCAATACGGGCTGGCCAATACCATGTACGCCGGACAGAACGACGATTTCCTTTTGCCGTTTTTCACCCAGAGCGGCCATGGGTGGGTGACCAACCTTGCTTTCGCCAAATTGCTGGGAACCCCGTATAATGTTCCGAACGAGGTCAACGGAACTCATGACGGCCGGTATGGCGTCGGTTTCGTCTGTCCCAACGCCACCGGCGCATTGAATAAAATAGAGGCCAACAACATGGTCAACATGTGGGGGGGCACTGGGCAGGGGAGCGTTTATGGGGTGAGCGCCAGCGATAACTGGGGCGCGCCTGCGGGCGAACTGGTATATTGTCACAAATTGACCCGGGTCGTGCAACCCGGCCAGCGCGTCGGGTTCGTCGACGGTTGCGACTGGGGGATCGGCTGGAATTGCGCCGAGCTCTCCACTTACCGTCTCAACGGAGAAGAAAAGGCGGCGGGAGCGGCCAATTATGTCGCCTATCGTCACAGCGGCAACGCCAACGTCTGCTATCTGGACGGTCACGTTACGACCACCGCGCCGGCCGACCTGTCGCAAGGCGACAAGAAAAAATATCGCTGGCAGGGTTTCTACAAAAAGAACATCGACTGACACAATGCATTCAATGCTGAAATCATTCGTTTTTCTGATTTTTTTCCCCTGCGCCGTTTTCGGAGGCAATCTTATTTTCAACGGCAGTTTCGAGCTGGGGACCGAAGGCTTCGGCAATCTGCGGACCTTGCGGCCGGACACGAACCCCGACTTGAAATTCCGTTATCCGCAAGTGGAAAAAAAGCGCCATGCAAACGGCAAACCGATCCTGAAAATCGACAATCAAGTTGCGGAATATTGGGCGTTTCACAGCCGGGATTTCCGTCTGGAAGCGGGGAAGACTTACACGCTTTCGGGAAACCTGAAATCCTCGGTGTCCGGTTATCCGCTCGCCGTCGTGGTCTATTCCGTCGACATCCAAAACAAATGGCGCGTCCACTACGAGGCGTTCAAGGTGCAGACCGAGTGGCGGCGTTACGAATGGAGTTTTACCGCCGATCACACCGAAACCTATCATCTCCAGCTTCGCGGCCAGGAACAAACGCCGCTTGCAGCGGTGACTTTGGAGGTGAACGACCTCCGACTGGTCGAAAAAAACTCCGCTTCCCCGGATCGCCTGACCGGCGCGGTCGTTCCCCGGAAGCTGCTTTGCGAGTATCCGGCGGAACGCTCCGTAACGGTCGATTTGAAGCTTCACAACCCCCTGGCCTCGCGGATCGACGACACGGTTACCGTTGTCGCGGCGGACGATGATACGGGGGAAGAACGGTTCCGCACCGATTTGCCTGTTTCGCTGCCCGCCGGGGGAACGGCCGCTTTGAAATTCGATCTGCCGCTCACCCATTACGGAACCATGCGCATATCGGGCAGCACAAAGAGCACGAGCGATATTATCGAACAATATGTTTCGGTGATCGGAAAATATGAACGGAAAGCGGTTGATTTCGGCAAAGACTTC
>JAVBSA010000588.1:0-4271 GCA_031556915.1 Victivallis sp. | reverse complement strand
CGTTCCCGCGAAGATGCCGTCGCGCTGGCCGTACGCGAATTCAAAGCACTCCGGGTTCATTTCGACCACCCCGCCTACTACCGGAAAAGCGGCAAACCAATCGTGATGGTCTTCGGCCACGTCTACCCCCGCCCGAAAGGCTGGGGCGAAGCGGGCGGTGAATGGCGTTTCACGGAACAGGAATGGCGGCGGATCCTCGCGGAATCCGGCTGCGGAGACGTCGAACTTCTGCTTCAACAGTTCCGGGGGAGCGATGCTGGATTCAACTCCTTCCTGTGGCGGCGCACCGCAGAACAGCAATCACGCGGGGAAAAACTGATCGCCGACGGAAAAATCCGCTTCTACGCCGGTTCCGTCAGCCCCGGTTTCGACGACCGCGGAATCGACGGCTGGGGGCACGGCGCCCGGGTCTTCCCAAATTTCGGAGACGAAAGCATTCGCAAAGAAATGGAAGCCTCCGATCAGGGCAGCTGCGACACCATTCAGGTCGTCACATGGAACGATTTCGCCGAAGGAACCTGTATCGAACCCACCTTTCAATACGGCCAGCTTTATCTGGAACTTCTCGGCGAGTGGCACGCCCGGCGCAACCATCTGCCTTATGTGCGGGGCAATACATTTCTACCCTACCGCTGGTTTGTGCTGGCCAAGCAGTTCGGCGCGGAAACAGCCGCTCCGATCCGGGAGGCATTGATCAAAGGCGAATGGCAAATCGCGGCAGACCGGATCGGGGAACTGGCGGCACGGAACACCTACACGATTCCGCCGGCGCTCGACCGCGAACATGAATTCGCTCCGTTTGTGCGCGTCACCCCGGCGGCGGAGGCGTCGAAACCGAAGGTTCCGAAAGAAAAATTCCTGTTGGTGCTGCTCGGCGGCCAGTCCAACATGTCCGGACGCGGCGAGCTTGCGCCGGAGGACGGCACCCCCGATCCGCGCATCCTGATGCTCACCCGCGAGGGTGTCTGGGGTCCGGCCTCCGACCCGGTTCATTTCGACGGCAAGCTCGCCGGAGTCGGTCCCGCCCGGAGTTTCGCCCGGAAACTGGCGGAAATCGAGCCGGATGCCGTCATCGGCCTGATTCCGGCGGCGATCGGCAACTCCTCGATCAAACAATTCGTGCCCGGCGCGGTTCACCCGCAGACGGGAATGCGCCCCTATGATGAATTGGAGGCGCGGTTGAGTTGGGCGTTGCGCGACGGCACGCTCCGCGCAGTTCTCTGGCATCAGGGGGAATCCTCGCTCGGTTCGCTCGCCGACGCCGGAGCGTATGAGGCGGAGCTGGCGGAGTTCGTCCGTCAATTTCGCCTCCGTTTCCAGGCGCCGGAGGTTCCGTTTCTCGTGGGCGGGGTACGGTACCGCGAAGGCGGCGAAGAAAACCGGATTCTGAACAACGGGCTGCGCGCCTTCGCCGCCAAAGATGCCCGCGGCGCTTTCGTCTCCACCGACGGCCTGACCTTCAATGCCGACGGAATCCACTTCGACCGCGCGTCGCAGCGGATCCTGGGCGAACGTTATTTTGAAGCGTACCGCAAGCGTATGGAGGAGCCCGTCGTCGCCGGACCCGTCAATTTGCTGCCAACCCCGGAACTCCGGGCGCTGCCGGACGGAGGCGGGGTTGAAAATTGGCGGGCGGAGATGGTCACGGAACGCAAAAGCCTCCTTATTTCCCTGCCGGGCGGCGGCCTCGAGATCCGTCCCGCCGCCGGGAACGGCCGCAACGCGGTCAGCTTCTACTCCGCCCCGCTCGCGTTTCCGGCGGGAACAGAGCTGGAGGGGAGTATCTGGGTCAGGGGCAATGCAAAAATTCGCCTCTACGCGGTGAGTTCCGACTGGAAGCCGATTCCGGCGTGGCAGAACAAAGCGCATGTCGCCGGAGCGGTGACGGAGGGCGGGAAACATTATACCCGCGCCGTGATTCGCTTCACCGCGCCCGGAGAAACGTTCCCGATCCGCTTCCGCTTCGACATCGACGCGGCGGGAACGGCGGAAGTCATATCCCCCATGCTGATCCGCGCAACGCCGGAGCAGTGACTGAGCCTCACCGGGAAATCAGGATCAAGTTACAATCGCCATGAGGCTCCACTGTGATCCCGGGCGGGACTTCGACGTTCAGGACTTGCCCGTCATAATCGAGCTTGATCACTCCGCGGATGGTCGGGATTTCACATGACGCATAGGCCAGGCTGCCGAATTCCGGCGCGATGGCGATGCGCCTGAATCCGGGTTCCAGCGGCGTGACGCCGAACACCGAGCGCACCAGCTGATACGCGGGGGTGCCGCCCCAGGCGTGGGAATAATCTCCGCAGTTCCAGCACTCCTTCAAACCGGCGGGATGCTCTTCGACCGGCTTTTCCCAGCGTTTCAACAACGCAAAGCCGTAAACGCCAAAGGTTCCGGTACGGTGCAGCGCTTCAAAGACAAAATGCATAAAATAAGGCTGCGGTTGAAGCAAAGACGCGTCCGTCATGATTTTCTTCGTCAAAGCCGGGATTTCCGGTTCGGGAACGAGTCCATATGCCAGCGCCAGGGCGTTGGTGTGAACCGAATATGCGCTGTTTCCGGAATCCGGCGGGCACCACGGCGCAGCTCCCCCCGTCCCCAGGAACGGAATGCCGTCGCGGAAACAATGAGTCTTGCAATCCCACAACTGTTCGCGAAACGCATTGCCGGCATCGCGGGCCAAGTCCCGCCAGTTGTTCGGGATACCCAAGACATCGGCCAATTCGGCGGCGACTTCAAGCGCGTGGCAGTAAAAGGCGGTCAGACACCCCATGCCGCGCTCCGCCGGGGGATGATGGTAATTCACATCCCCGTCGTTGATCCAGTCGATGAACATATAGTTGGGCGCGTTGGAGATCAACCCCGTTTTCCCCACATAACCGGCAAACCGGTCGAGAACGATCGGGATGACCGGAAATATCCGTTCCAGAATCGTTCTGTCCGCCGTCCACATATAGTAATCGCGGATCATATCGAAAAAAAGCAGCGTGTAAGAGGTATGGAACAGGAATCCGTTTTTCTGCCGGAGCAGATAACCGGTGCGCAAAATATCCGCCGCCGCCAATCGGGTTTCCCCGTAAAGGGAGTAGGAGATCAGCGATTCGATCATATAATCGCCGGTGCACCCGAGCCCCTCCTGATGCACCGGCGAATCCAGGTGCAGCCGCATCATGCACAAGTGCATGGTGCGGTCGACGGTTTCCCGGATTTTCATCAACCCGGGGTCGGAACAGTGAAACGGTTTTGTCTCCGGCAACGGGAAAAAACGGCGGTGCATCCGGATGCCGCGGATCGTTACCGGCGCATAGGTCTTGCCGGAAAAGGTGCCGCAAAACACCGTCACCCTGACCCACAGCGCCGCCTGGAGACGGGAGAAACGGAACAGGCGGCGGCCGGGAGCGGTGATATAACGATCCTCCCCGACGGGAACGCCGGGGATTTCTTCGTAAACGATCCGAAGCTCCGCGCCGCCTCCCGACTCCACGTCGATTTCGGCGTGCCCGACGAGCTCTTCGGTGAACCGGAGATAAAAGGAAACCGGGGAACCGGCGGAAATAACCGTGCCGCTCTCATCATCCCGGAGCAGCGCATCGGGATTTTCAATCCATCTCGCGCTCTCTGCGAACGGAATGACGCACTCGACCGGATAAACGGTCTCTTCGGAAAGCGGCGGCAGATCGAGCTCCGTCAATTTCCAACGGCTGCGATCCGGCGCCGGCAGCTCAACGGCGAATTCCCAATCGGAATCATCGACCCCGGGCGAATGATAATCTTCGCAGTACCGGGAGGCGTCGAAAAAACAACTCTCCCGGAACGCCGGATTGCGAAAACATCTCCAGCTGCCGTCGGTGTGAAGAATATCGGCCAGTTCCAGAGTGAAGGCGGTGATTCCGCAGGAGTAATCCGTTTGCGCGTCGCCGGTATTGAACACTTCGGCGACGATGACATTGTCGCCTTCTTTACAATATTTTGCCACATCCCGGCTGTCCTGGAACCACCAGTCGGGGGCGGTTGTATTGGCGTAATCCCCGCCGACCTCCACCGGGCCGTCGTCGACAAACCGCCCGTTGATCCACAACCGGTATTTGCAATCCCCGGAAAAACGGGCCGTCAGAATCTTCGGCACGTCCGCAAGGTGAACTATCTTGCGGAACACCGCCATCGCAGGCTCCGCCTTGACCGCGCTGTCGAAACAGGATACGGGGGTGTTGCGGAAACAGGGAAGATCCAGCCCGATCCAGACATCCGAGAGATTCAGGAAGCTCCCA
>JAVBSA010000108.1:0-5200 GCA_031556915.1 Victivallis sp. | reverse complement strand
CGTTCCCGCGCCTTGCTGAGCGCGGGAAGCAGCATTCCGGCCAGAATGACGATGATCGCGATCACGACCAATAGTTCGATCAGCGTGAATTTTTTTCTCATCCGATATTCTCCTACTGTTTGATTTCACGACAATAAACCGGAATCTTTATGGATTCTACGGTGAACTCTCCTGCAAGCATCCGCTCGATCATGGCGGCGGCGATCTCCGCGCCCTCGAGATAATCGTTGTTCCGGACCAGGCCGCGAAACTCCGGGCAATCGTACAGAAATTCTTCTTCGAAGAGGAACAGCCGGCAACGTTCCGCGATATCGATGCCGTATTCCCGGAGCAATGCGATCACGGGGGACGGGTTGTAGTGCACCAGAAAAAACGCATCGGGGCGGATTCCCGCTTCGATCTTCCGGCGGACATCCTCCAGGAAGGTCGCAGGGTCGCCGAAGACCAGCGACTCGTCGAACTCCACCCCGGCGTCGCCGTAGGCCCGCCGGAACCCGGCGAGGTGTTCCTCCGTCCGGTCCAGGGAGATTCCGAAAAACAGCCTTCTCCGCCCCTCGGCGAGAAAACGCCGGCCCACATCGTACCCGTTCTGTTCGCAATCCGGGACGACGCTGTTCACGCCCGGGCAGTGATATCCGTATGAAACCACCGGGATCCCCAGCTCCGCCGCCGCCTGCAGCACCGGCTGTACCGGGGCGATCACATAAAGGCCGACCAATCCGTTGACCCGGTTGCCGGCGACGATCTTGATCAGCTCCGATTTGTCCTGCGACTCGTTCTGAAGATAACGCACCATGAAGTTCCGGCGGGTCAAGGCGTTGCCGGTGTCGCTGATATGACGCCACAAGGTCCGTTCGAAAAAGAGCGGCTGCCCGCTGCCGGAGATCAACCCCACCATCGGCGGCTGGCTGCCGAACCCGAACACCGTAAAGGTATTCGGAACCGTGTAGGTGCCGGACCCCTGCCTGGATTCCAGGCTGCCCGCCTGGATGAACTGGTCGATCACCCGTTGCACCAACGCCCGCGAAACCTGGAAATCGGCCGCAATCTCCCGGGCCGAAGGCAACCGGACCACATTCGCTCCCGCCTGGTAAATCAGCGAGGAGATATGATAGAATAACCGGGATGTTTCCGTCTTGGCATTTTGTACTTTATCGACCATAACAGCTCCTGTGTCCATTAGTGTGTCCACTTATATTATACTATAAACCAACCGCATTGTCAATACCCCTGCGAAAATTTTTCCAACAAAGGGGCCGTCAAGGAAATGGGTCACTCTTTTCGCCAGACTTTTGAAATCGGCCGTTTTGGTGATATATTTAGCTTATGTCACTTTTAAGCGTAAAAAACCTCCGCATTGCGTTCGGCAAGAATACGCCCGACGTGGTCGATTCCCTTTCTTTTGAAATCGATCGCGGCGAGATTCTTGCGCTGGTCGGGGAATCCGGCTGCGGCAAAAGCATCAGCTGCCTTGCCTTGACCGGATTGTTGCCCACGCCTCCGGCACGGGTGAGCGCGGATGCGATTCTCTTCGATTCCGGCAAAGAACAGCTCGACCTTGCCAAGCTCCCGCCGAAAAAACTCCGCAAAATCCGGGGCGGTAAAATCGCCTATATCTTTCAGGAACCTTCGGTGTCGCTCAACCCCGTCTTCCGGGTCGGCGACCAGATCGGCGAAGTGTTGACGCTCCACCGGCCCGACGTGACCGACGTCCGGGCGGAGTGCATCGAACTTCTCCGCCAGGTCGGGATCCCGGCCCCCGAAACCCGGATCGACGCCTTTCCCCACGAAATGTCCGGCGGAATGCAGCAGCGCGTCATGATCGCCATGGCGCTCGCGGGCAACCCCGACCTCCTGATCGCCGATGAGCCCACCACGGCGCTCGACGTCACCATTCAGGCGCAGATCCTCGAACTCATCGACGAATTGCGGCGCGGGCGGCAAATGGCGGTGATCCTGGTCACCCACAACCTCGGTATCGTCGCCCGGTTCGCCGACCGCGTCGCCGTCATGTACGCAGGCCACCTGGTGGAATCCGCCCCGACCCGGGATTTGCTGGAACACCCGGCGCACCCCTATACGCGCGCCCTGTTGAAAGCGGTGCCGAAGCTGGGGAATCCCGAAGACAAACTCTCCACGATTCCGGGCCAGGTGCCCTCGCCGGCCAAATTCCCCGCCGGCTGCCGGTTCTGCGAACGCTGCGTCCATTATGCGGAAATGTCCCCGGCGGAACAGAAACTCTGCCGGGAAACCCGGCCTGAGGTCAAGCTCGTTTCCCCCGGCCACCTGGTTTTCTGCCGCCCGGAAACTCCGGGGGAAGAGAGATGAATTCCTGGCGCAAGCTGGCGGTCATGGGGGGGGCTCTCCTGCTCCTCGCCGGCTGTACCGTCGGTTTGATCGCCTTGTACGGGCCGAAGCAGCGAAGCAGGAATGCTTCCCCCGAACACATCATCTCCCAGGTCTCCCGCCAGATGATGTTCTCCGCCTCCGAACTGTTCGAACAGGAACGTTACCCCGAAGCGGAACGGATTCTGCGCCAGCTCCTCGGGTTCGACCGCCACAACATCGCCGCGCTCCGGATGCTGGGCAACCTTCAGTACATCACCGGGCGCTATTCCGACGCAAGCGGCACCTTCCGCCTCGTCCTGGCGATCGCCCCCCAGGATCCCGTTGCGCACAGCAACCTCGGCATGTCGATGATCCGGATGCAATGGTACGAAGCCGGAATCCGGGAATTGCTCACCGCCCGCGCGCTCGACCCCGAGTTGCCGTTCATCGACCGCAACCTGGGCCACGCCTACGGCGAGCTCGGCAATCTGGAAAAAGCCGCCCAATACCTGAAAATCGCCGAAGAAAAGGGGTTGCCGCCCCCCGAATCCGTCGCTATCCCGGGAGAAAAAAAGCGTGAGTAAAATCAAAGTCATGCCCGAACAGCTGAGCAACCGCATCGCGGCGGGCGAAGTGATCGAACGCCCCGCCTCGGTCGTCAAAGAACTGGTGGAGAACGCCATCGACGCCGGAGCCCAAAAAATCCGGGTCGAAATTGAAAAAGCCGGCTCCCGGTTGATCTCCGTCGCCGACGACGGCTCCGGCATGGACGCCGACGACGCCCTTCTCTGCGTCGAGCCCCACGGCACCAGCAAACTCTACGCCGAAGAGGAGATCGAACACATCAACACCCTCGGGTTCCGGGGGGAAGCGATTCCCTCCATCGGCTCGATCAGCCGGCTCGCCATCGAAACCAGAACGGCGGACGCGCCGGAAGGCACCCGCGTGCGGCTCGAAGGCGGCAGGCTGCTGGCCGCCGAACCCTGCGGCTGCCCGGTCGGTACCCGGATGCGGATCGGCGACCTCTTTTACAACACCCCCGCCCGCAAAAAGTTCCTGAAATCCCCCGCCACCGAATCACATCATATCGAAGAAGCGGTCCTGGCCCTGGCGCTGCCCCGGCCCGACGTCGCTTTCGAACTGGTGATCGACGGCCGCCGCGCCTTCAACTCCCCGGCGGCGGCCACTCACGAAGTGCGGCTGCGGGAGTTCTTCGGGCGGAGTTTCGCCGACGCCATGTGGCCCGTCTCCCATCAGGAAAACGGCATGCGCATCACCGGTTTCACCGCCTCCCCCGGATTCACCCGGAACAGCCGCAAAGAACAGCGGACCTTCGTCAACGGCCGCGCCGTCGAGTCGAATGCCATCTACCGCGGAATCCGCGAAGGATATGCCACCCTGGCGGAAAGCGGCCGCTTCCCCCCCGTCATTCTGTTTCTGGAAATGCCCCCGGAAGATGTGGACGTCAACGTACACCCGGCCAAGCGCGAGGTCCGGTTCAAGCATGAATACGTCGTCGGCCGCGCCGTCGCAAGTGCCATCGGCAACGCCCTCAAACGCACCCGCGAAGCGGTCTTGCCCGCAGCGGAAGACGATCTGCCGCTCTCCGGCAAAATTCCGCTCCGCATGGTGCTCGACGCCGCCGCCGTCGAATATGCGCCGCGGCGCGACGAACAACCGACGCTGCCCGAAATCATCGAGCCCGCTCCGGCGTTCACCCGTCCTCCGGCTCAAGCTCCCGCTCCGGTTCCGGCTCCGCCGCCGGTGAAAGCCGAAGTTCCGCCGTCTCCGGTGACTTTTCTCGTCGATGCGCCGCAAGCAGCGGAGGAATCCGAAGTTCCGGTTCCCGAAGCCTCGCGTTTCGATTACCCGGAAGCCCCCTTCAACGGGGAGTGGCCGAACTTCATCATCGGCGTTCTCGACGATACCTATCTCCTCGCCTCCGGCCGGTCCGGGCTTGTCCTGATCGACCAGCACGCCGCCCACGAACGGGTCCTGTTCGAAGAACTTCTGCAATCCGCCCGCAAGGGCGTTCCGGCCCAGGCGCTTCTGCTGCCCCAGACATTGGAGCTCTCCCACTCCATGGCGACGCTGCTTCTGCGGAACCGGAAAATTTTCGAAACCCTCGGGTTCGATGTCGAACCCCTCGGCAGCGGAACCGTCATGCTCAACTCGGTGCCTTCCGTGCTGCCCAACAACCGCGGCCTCGAAATCATGCTGCCCGACATGCTGCAGGAACTCCTCGACAACGCCGAACGGAAAATCCCCGTCGAACTCGAATACGTCGCCCGCGCCGCCTGCCGCGCCGCGGTGAAAGCACACGACCGCCTCCCCCCGGAAGGCGCCAACGAACTCCTGCGCAAGCTCGGCCAATGCCGCCAGGGCACCCTCTGCCCCCACGGCCGCCCGACCATGATCACCATCACCACCAAAGAAATCGAAAAACGTTTCGCCCGCCGCTGATCCCCAAAAAGTAGCCCGTCTTCGCCACGGGCTCGACCTTTTTGCTTCGCAAAAAGCAAGGGGCCACTTTCCGGGGGCCCCGCTCTCCTCTTCCCCCAAAAGTACCCCGCCTTCGCCACGGGCTCGGCCTTTTTGCTTCGCAAAAAGCAAGGGGGCACTTTCCGGGGGCCCCGCTCTACGGTCCTCCGTGCGGCTTCGCCGTACTCAGACCTGCGAGTATGGTACTTTTATTTTTGCGAAGGAGCAATCCGACAAATCCGACAAATCCGACAGGTCCGACAGGTCCGACAGGTCCAACAGGTCCAGCCGGTAATGGACTTACGGCATTCGGTGGAATTTACAGATCATCTGTTCAGATTATTTCATTTTCAGCACCTAATACGCCAACACCTATTTCCTTCAATACCAC
>JAVBSA010000540.1:0-5190 GCA_031556915.1 Victivallis sp. | reverse complement strand
GCGGGACCAGCCAGCCGCTCGTATGCTTTTGTGTGCCAAGATTACCAGTCCACTCTTATCCCCAAAAAAATAGTCAGCCTTTTCGGGCAAAGCCCGAAAAGGCGTCGGCCCCGGCACCTTGCCGGTCTGGGAGGGTCCGGGAGGGGCGAAGCACCCTCCCGGCGGAGTTTGAGGCAGAGCCTCAAGTCCCTGTGCGTGCGGCGAAAAGAGTGAGGAATTTCTATTGGTCGAAGCCTCCCGTCAGCGGATGGTCCAGCAACCGGATCAGCGGCCGGTGGAGGCATTCGAATTCAAAAATCTCCACCGTGTTTTCTCCTTCCCGCAGGAACGGGGCCGGAATATAGAGCGTGTGGAACGGACCGTTCTCGTCGTATCGCCCGAGCAGCATCCCATTGATCCGGCAGAAGCCCCGGGTTCCCGCCGCAACCTGCAGAAAGGTGTCGGCGGCCTCGCCGACATGGAAGTTCCCCCGAAAAAATCCGGGGTTCCCTTTGACCGGAAATTCCGGCATACCGCCATAGACGACTTGGGAAAGATCCTCCATCGGCATCGCCGCCGTCGTCCAGCCGTGCTGGAACTGCTGTTGATTCAGTAGCACTCCCCCCGAAATCCCCTTGCGGTTGTCTTCGGTGTTGCAGTAAAAATTGGTGCGGCCCATATTTTCGATCACGATCTCAAGCATGCCGCCGTTCCCGGAATCGAGCGTGAAGCCGGCGCCCCCCTGGCCGAACCGGTGCACCATCCGTCCGTCATAGAAGATCCAGCCGCGGTCCTGATACCCGCAGACCGTCACCGGCAGCGGAAAACTCTGGGCAGCCAGGCGCGTCGTATACCGGACAAACCCGTAATCCCCGCCGACCTCCTCCATCGTAAGCGGAGCCCCCGAGGTGCGGGCGTTGACGGAAAGCGCGTCGAAATTGGCCGCGAGCGGAGCGAATTCGGTGAGCTCGACCTCCCCGTAAGCGGCCTTCGGCGAATCCGGCGGAACCGGATCATTTCCGGGGAATTCCGGGTTGTATTTCGCCAGCAGCGGCCGGTATTTGCGGTAGAGTGCGGTCACATCTCCCGCTTCGCTGAGCGGCGCGCCGGTGTCGTAGCTGGTAATCAGCTGGCTGTAGTAGCCATCCGGACTGCGCATCGCGCCGTTCATGAACCCGAAGTTGGTACCGCCGTGGAACATGTACAAATTGATGTGTGCGCCCCATTCCAGCGCCTTGGCGAGATTTTCGACCACAAGATCGGGATCGCGCAAGCGAACCGGGTGGCCGGTGCTCATGTGCTGGCCGTTCCAGTATTCAATAATCAGCTGAGGCATATCGGGTTGTTCGGATTGGTTGAATTCAAGCTGCGGAACGGGGTTTTCGCGTCCGCACATCAAGGTGCGCCAGACGCCTTCAGGGACTTCGGTCGAGATGCGCGTGTCGCTGTCGCCGTCGGCAGCAATGACGACGCCATCGTATCCGCTTGCATCCACCAACTCCTTCAGGAAGTTGTAATAAACCATATCATTGCCGTAGGAGGCGTAACCGTTTTCAATCTGCAATAGAATGATGTTGCGGGAATAAAACTCCTTCACTTCATGGAAGACCGCTTCAAAATAGCGCTTGACGAAAGCCATGTATTGCGGTTCGGAGCAGCGCAGCCGGAGCCCTTTTTCCCGGAGAAGCCAGGCGGGGAAGCCGCCGAACTCCCATTCCGAACAAATGTAGGGGCCGGGGCGGAGAATGACCTTCAGGCCGAATTCTTCGGCGAGACAGAGGAAGTGCCGGACATCGAGCATGCCGGTGAAGTTGAACTTGCCGGGAGTGCGTTCATGCAGATTCCACGGCATATAGGTCGCAACCGTGTTGAGCCCGCAGGCCTTGAGCTTGGCGAGCCGATCGCGCCAGTACTCGCGCGGGATGCGAAAGTAGTGCATTTCGCCCGAGAGGATGCGGAACGGTTTGCCGTCGATGAGAAATTCTTTGTTTCTGATTTCCGATTTCATGGGGTCGTTTTCCTTGTATCTTGATTGGAACCGCGGTCCGGGCGGAACAGAAGTTCCGGTCCGGTCCGCAGAATGTAGTAAAGCGCGAAATCCTGATCGTTGGCCCACGGGTCAAAGAATTCGCCGCGCCGCGCCGCATCGGATTCCGTTCCATCGGGATGAAGCATCGTCACCGAAAAAGGATGACAATAGGCGCACGAGGCCGACCCGTCCGGGAAGAAAAGCGCAAGCGTATTGCGCAGACAGCGTTTGGCCCGCGAAAGCAGCGCTTCATCGCCGGTGATTCCGGCGTAGAGCCGCAACGCGTGGGCCGAGAGACAACTCCAATAGTGCAAGGTGTCTCCGTAGAGCTTCCGTTTGCCGAACCAGTAGCCGTCCCAATGGCGGATCGGAATTTCGCGCAGCCGGTAATCCGGCTGGTCCCCCTGGAAACGAACCAGGATCCGGGCATGCGCCCCGGCCTCTTCGAGCAGTGCCGGATCGGGATCGATCATGTTGTAATACGCGGAGAGGATCGAAAGCGCGGGCGTGACGATGGTCTGTTCGAATTTGACCTCGTGCGGGGGGTAGAGGATTCCGTTGGCGGCGATGACGGCGACATGTTCGCGAACGCGGGCGGCAAGCTCCGCCGCATTCCGGCCCGCGTCGCGGAGAAGGGCGACCGCGTCGGAGAAAAGGCTGCCGTTGGGGTAGAAGCGGGAGCCGCCTCCGGCGTAGTAATTCTTCATGGCGCGTTCGATCCAGTCGAGGTATTTTTCCTTTTTTCGAAGACGGTACATCTCCACAAAAAAGGTGATCATCCAGGGGGCGTTGTAAAGACGCTTGAATCGGGTTTCTTTGCCGATATTGTTGTACACTTCGCCGGTTTCGGGGTCGAAGACTTCCCGGAGGACGAACTGCTCGAAGAGGGCAAGCGACCGCGCCATTTCCGCATCCGGCTTCTCCCGGAGGCGCCTGGCGATCAAGAGCCCCATTCCGAGCCGTTCGCGGCAGGCGTTGTGGTTGGCATTGTTGCAGTCGAAATACTGTGAGTGTTCCTCGTTGTCGTAGATGAGGTAAGCGCCGTGAAGCGGGCTGGCGCGATCGGTCATCTGCTGTTTACGGATGATGAAACGGATGCGTTTGTCGATCAACTCCCCGATCGGTTCAACACAGTTGCCGAAGGCGCGGAAGCGGCGACCGGTCACGGTGAAGTCGAAACGATGTTCGCCCAACGTTTCCGGCTTGAATTCAACCCGAATACGACGGTTCTCCAGTTGAAACGGCACATTTTCTCCGTTGCAGCGGACTTCAACATTTTCCGGAGCTTCGGTGCACTCGGCGGTCAGCCGGAAGGATTCTCCCGCAAAGACCGTCTCCTGCCCGAAGTCGATCACGCAGTTTCCGGGGCGCGCCAGAAGCGCCTCGCGGAACCGCCCTTCCGGAAAGGCGGCCAACTCCCACTCGAGCGTCATGTCCGCTCCGGGGAGCAGATGCGCCGGAGAGGGATGCAGCACGAAATCCCCCCGGTCGTTGCTGCTGTCGCATTCGATTCGGCGGACGCTGTAACAGTCGAGTTCGCCTCGCGTCAGGATCAGGGCAAGTTCAGTTGTGAAAGGTCCCATTTTGAGGGCATGGACATAAGAATTGGCTCCGCCGCACCAGAGATGGGTGTGACAGCGTTTTTTTTCGCAGGTTTCGGCGTCTGCGTAGCTGTCGTTGAAGGTACCGAAGATTCCGAGCGCACCGCGCTGGAAATAAAGATCGCAACCGGCGCTGTTGCGGAAGGTGAAGCGCTCGCGGAGAAAGGTATCCCCCATGGTACGCCGGACCTCAAGTTCCAGCGCATTCCGGCGGTAGCGCGAGATCGCCGCATTCTCCTTGCGCTCCATGCTGAGGAACTCCATTCCGAGGGGAACACCCCAGGTGCCGGTTCCTTCGATCCAATTCATACAGTCGGGATCGTCGTGAAGGACAAGTGATTTCAAGCCGCCGTTTTCGGGGCGGAGTTCGACGGAGAAAAGCCGGTTATGCATCCAACCCCCGCTCCGCGACGCCGAAAACGTTTTTGACCGCCTGAAGATATCCGTAGCCGTATTGAGTGTCGGGTTCGAGGTAGGAGCCTTCGGTCCACTCGTTCCAGCAGGAGATGTTGACCATTTCACCCCGGGCCTCCGGCCTGGCGAGGAAATCCTTCACGAATTCCAGCTCCTCCTGAAAACGCTCCGGCGTATTGTTGACGATCACCGTTCCGAAGGGGTAGTCCCGGTCTTCGAACTGATCCGACTGAACCGTGCGCGGCGAGGAGTCCCAGCCGGTCATCACATGGGGATTGAAAGCACAGTCGAGATATCGGTTCAGCACGCCGGGAACATAACGGTTGCCGGCGGCCCACTCGGAGTAATCCATCGTCGGAAAGCCTTTTTTGTAACCCCAGTTGTAGGCGCTGACGCTGTCGATGCCGAGCTTGCGGACGAATTCGTTCTGCCGGGTGAAATCGTGCTCCGGACTCTCCAGCGCTCCCCAGATTCCGGGAATCGCGTCGAACATGGTATCGATGTGAAGTTCGCCGAGACCGGCTTTTTGCACCTTGTCGCGGAATTCACGGATCAGCGCGGCACCGACGTCGATTCCGCCGACCTCTTCGACCAGCGCCCCGAGACGGTAGAGGACAAAATAGAGACTGCCGTCGGCAAGACGAAGGTAGTTCGACCTGCCGAGAAAGTTTTTGATGCAGTATTCGGTGCAGTCGCGGAAGGTGGCGGGATCGACCGCGCCGGACCAGTTGACTTCGGCCGGTTTCCAGTAGCTGCCGGGGTGGGCGTAGATCGGGTTGTGGTTAGCCCACATGATCGCGAATTTGATTTTGTCGCAATTGGGGGCTTTGAGAAAGCCTTCTTCGATGCAGCGCTGACGGTAGGGACCGTCCGGGAACCAGTACCAGTCCCAGACGAAGGCGTCGACGCCGTAGGCGCATGCGGCGGAGATTTTCTGCGCCATCGCTTCGGGGCGGGATTCATCCAGATACCCCCACAACGGCACCTTCGGCTGCTGATGGCCGGGAAAACGCGGCGTGGCGTATTGGGTGACGCGCCATTCGGTCCAGCCCTTGCCGTGAAGAGCTTCGATCCGAGGATCGCAGTGCCAGTTCGGGAAGTAATACGCGGCGACGATAGGACGGGTTTTCATTTCGGGGCAAATCCTTTGGAATGGGAGGTGTTTGT
>JAVBSA010000084.1:0-3302 GCA_031556915.1 Victivallis sp. | reverse complement strand
ACCCCTGGCCGCACATCGTCCCGGCCACCCGCGCGGAAGCGGTCGAAATGGCCGGGCAGCTCAATGCCGCCGCTGAAAAGATGGCCGCCGCCGGGCAAGTGCTCTGTTACCACAACCACGACATCGAATTCATGCGGATGGAAGACGGTTCCCTGATGCTCGATCTCTTTTACGACAACGCTCCCGCGCTTCAGGGGGAGATCGATACCTTCTGGGTTCAGGCGGGCGGCGGCTGCCCCGCCGGCTGGGTGAAGCGCCTGGCCGGACGCATGCCGTTGCTGCACCTCAAGGATTTTGGAATCCATGAACGCCAGCGCGCGATGTTCCCGATCGGTTCGGGGAACCTCAACTGGAAGGCGATCATCGAAGCGGGGGAACAGGGCGGCGTGGAATATTTCATCGTCGAACAGGACGTCTGCCTCAAGGATCCCTTCGATTCGCTCGCGGACAGTTTCCGGTATCTCGCGGACAATTTCGTCAGGTAACGCGCCATGAACGAGCTGTTGCCGGTCCTCTCCCCCCGCGTGATCCGCCGGGGGATGAATCTCTCTATTCTTTCCGCCGTGCTGTTCAGCGTCTATGCGACGGTGAGCGCGGGGGCGATCTTCACCGGGATGCTGCGCTCGATTCACCTGACCAACCCGCAGATCAGTTTGGTGATGTCGTTGCCGTTGTTGTTCCCGCCGATGCAGATTTTCGGCGCGTTCCTGCAACGGAGATTTTTTCACCGGAAACGCTTCTGGTTCACCTGTTCGCTGACGCTCTACGCGTCGTTCCTGTCGCTGATCGCGTCGGTAACGGTCTGGTTCCGGCTGCCGGACGAGCTGGCGTTCCCGCTGTTCGTCACCTTGTTTGCGCTGATGCAGATTTTCGCCCAGTTGCCCGCTTCGGTCAACCTGAGCTGGCTGGGCGAACTGGTTCCGGCGCGGGAAAGCGCGGCCTTCTGGAGCCGCCGCACCGGTTTCGCCGGAATCACCACCATCGTCGGCGGCGTGGGGCTGGGCAAGCTGGTGGACCTCCTGGGACGCGACAACTCCGGTACTTACGTGGTCGTGGTCACGATCGGAATCGCCTTCGGCATTCTGGCGACGCTGGTTTTCTCCGGGGCGCGCGATCCCGATCCGGCGCCCCGGCCCGGCGTGGGTTTCCTGACGCTGATCGTGGAAACGTTGAAAAACAAAGAATACCGGTTGCTCACAGCGTTTTTCAGTTACCAGTCGGTGTTCGCCTGGTTCTCATCGGCCTTCATCTTCGTCTACCTTCAGGCGGAGGACGGGATGAATTTCTCGATGATGACCATCCAGATCCTGCTGGCGATTTCGGCGCTGGTGGCTTTCTTTTCCGGCTACTTTTTCCGGATCGTCGGCTCCAAGTACGGCCGCAAACCGGTGCTGATCCTATGCAGCGTGCTCAAGGCCGTGGAGTTCGTCCTCTGGGGAACCTTATTTGCCCGGAACGGCTTCATGGATGAGGTCGGCGGGTATTGGATCAACACGATTTCCGCTTACTGGGGCGGCCCCCGCGTATCGCTGCCGGTGGGCGTCATCGGGAGTTTGCCGGTGTTCATTCTCGGCGGCTTCGTCAACATGGGGATCATGTCCGCCCAGATGTCGCTGCTGACTTCGCTCGGGAACAAGCGCATCCAGAGCATCGCGATCGGGTTGTTCGGCTCCATTGTAGGGCTGAGCGGCTTCCTGGTCGGTTTATTTTCGGGCTATTTCTACGATATCCTCAATTCGATGGATATTGTGAAGGAAAGTTTATTCACGCCGTTCAATTTGCTGGCGCTGTTTTCCTCCATCGGCTATTGCAGCAGCATCTTCTGGCTGCACAAATTTCATGAGGTGGGTGCGGCTCCGACAGGAGATGTGGTGAAAACATTGCTGTCGCAGAATCCGTTCCGCGGAATCTACCAGGCCAATCTGCTGTCGCAGCCGATGACGGAAAACAGCCGGGTGGACATGCTCAATCAAACCGCCGGGAACCTGGTGGCGGAAGAGATCGTGCAGTCGCTCTGGAATCCCTCCAGCCGGGTTCGCGACGGTGCTTTGCTTTCGCTTTCGCGCCACACCGAAAAGGCGGCCGACCCGAAGCTGCTGGATGAAGTGATCCGGCTGCTGGACCTCCCCGAGCTCGGCATGCAGGCGATGGCCGCCCGGACGCTCGGCCGGCTGCAGGCGCAAAAAGCGGTTCCTGTGCTGATGACGAAAGTATTCAGCGAAGATCTCACGCTGGCGCAATGTTCGGTTTTCGCGCTCGGCCTGATCGGGGACAAGGAGGCGCTGCCGGTTCTGCGGCAGCTGCTGGACGATCCCGGCCGCCGTGAGCTCTGGCCGCTGGCTGCCGAAGCGTTGAGCAAGATCGGCGATTACAAGGAAACGTTGCGGATGCTCCCGGCTTACGAGCAGGATTTCTTCAGCGTGACCCGCCGCCAGTGCCTGATTGCACTGATCCGTGCGGTGCTGCCGGACGGTCAGAAGGCGCACCCGGTTTTCGAGACCGAGGAGAAGTTCCCCGGCTCCGAGCTGGAGCGCCTGATTAAACTGATTTCGCTTCACCCCGCCTGGCCGGAGCATGCGGAATACCGGGTGCAATTCGACCGCGAAATGGAACTATGCGACAATGAGGACTATCTCGGCTGCGCCACAACGGTGCTGGCGGGCGAGCTGCGTCTTTTCGGGATTGTGCCGGAGACGAATCCGAATTCCGATGAAGATATCATCACCGACCGTTTTGCGCCCGGCGGCAGGATGCGCGACGCGTTTTTGAACGGCAAGGAATACGCGCCGATCAATCTCGCCTTGCAGCTGAAGCTGTGGGCGCTGCTGAATTTTACCGCGCTGGTGGGTGAGGAACGCTTGATCCTCCTCGGCATCCTGATGGCGGCGGCCGCCTCACTGCCGGCGAAGTAGGGAGGCGAAGCCGACCGGGTCCAGGGCCTTTCGGCCCTGGCGAGGTTCCAAGGGGCGCGGAGCCCCTTGGCGGAGTTTGAGGCGGAGCCTCAAGGTATCTCGCGCGCCGGTGACGCTGAAAAAGGAAAATTTCGAAAGAAATTTTTCGCCACCAGGCGGGCGACGGTCTTTTCGACCGATCAGGTCGAAAAGACCCCGACCCCTGTCAGGCTCCCACGATTCTGCATATGAAAAGTTGTGGGAGCCCTGCGGGGCCGTGCAAGGCATTTTTGACCTGAACGGTCAAAAATACCGCGTGAGCTCCACGGGAAAAATCTCGATTTTTCCGATGTAGCTGTTTCGCTCCGCGCACGTAACTTGAGGCTTTGCCTCAAACTCCACTTAGGGGCT
>JAVBSA010000201.1:0-8992 GCA_031556915.1 Victivallis sp. | reverse complement strand
GGAGCTGGCGCAGAAATTCGGCGACGGCCTGCGGGTCAACGCCATTGCGCCCGGTTTCTTCGTCAGCAATCAGAACCGCGCGCTGCTGGTGAATCCGGACGGTTCCTTCACCGCCCGCGGCCAACAGGTGATCGCCAAAACGCCGATGGGCCGTTTCGGCGAACAGGACGAAGTTTACGGCTGTATCCATTTTCTTGTTTCGGAGGCGGCGAAATTCGTCACCGGCGCTGTGATTCCGGTGGATGGCGGTTTCTCGTCCTTCAGCGGAGTCTGATCCGTTTTTTGTTCGAGTCGATTGCGGAGTTTGGGATCATTCCCGGCTCCGCAATTTTTTTTGCCTTTATTTACTTGTAAATAAGCGCAGGGTGATCAGTTCTTGCAATCGGAACTTTTTTGTTCCTCCTCAGCGAATTATATTTCTTCTTTATTTGTCGGAAAGGGGTTGACAAACGCTATGCTTTGTAATATAATATAGATGTAAATAGGTTATTTACATTTGTTATTTACGTGAAACCATTAGGAAGGAGGCAAGAATGAGAAGATGTGGCCTGTGTGTGACGGGGAATTGCGGTGTCGGCTCCTTGACGAATCGGAATGATGGTGGTATTAATAAGCATATGGCAAACCGGGAAGGGCGGAAAATGAAAACGGGAAAAGAATTCAAAACGGGTTTTTGCGGATATTTCACCCTGATTGAACTCCTGGTCGTGATTGCGATCATCGCGATTCTGGCGGCCATGCTCCTGCCGGCGCTGAACAAGGCACGGGATACGGCGAAAAGCACGAGTTGCACCTCTTATTTGAAGCAGTTCGGCCTGGCGTGGGCTCAGTATTCCAATGATTACGACGACTGGATCGTGGTGAATAAGCTCGGCAAGAAGAATTACGCGTACAGCACCTGGTACCACTGGGGCGGGCCGATCGATAAATATATCACCAGCAATAAAGACGCCTGGGAGAGCAAGTTGCGCTATTGCGTACTGAGGTCGAGCGATCCCAAGGCGTATTATACGATGCCGGACAACGCCAACCTGAAGCGGGGAATGCTCAAATCGCCCGCGACCGCGCTGCATATGATGGATAAAGACGGGACGAATCCCCCGGCCGACAATTTCTATTACCTTCAGTCGGCCGCCATACCGATCTTGCATAAAGGCGGAGCCAATATGCTCTTTGTCGATGGACATACCCGGTGGGATCTGTGCAAGAATATTTACCGGGACCTGGGCAAGGAAACTGCTCCCAATGTCCTGACGGAACAGTATTGATCGCATCTTTTTCATGAAAATGGTTGTAAATAAGGATTGACGGTGTATTATACCGTTGAGGAGTTGTCGGCATGGCTATCACAATCATAGATATCGCGAATCTGGCCGGTGTTTCGGTCGCCACGGTATCCCGTGCGCTCAATAACAGCGGCGGGGTGAGCCCGCAAACGCAGGCTCAGATCAACTCCATCGTCAAGCAGCATAATTTCAAGCCGCTGCGGGTTCACAAAAAGAAGGACAAAGCGTCCGTCAGGGGGCGGCAGGGCAGGGACTATAATTTCGCCATGGTCTGGTCCGGCGGGCTCGAGGCCTCGATGGGGATCACCGCCCAGGAGATCATGAACGGATTATCCGAGGCGGCAAGCCGGTTCAATGCCGCGGTCAACATTGAAATCATTCCGAAATCCGGCGATGCTTCGGATATTCTGAGCAGAAAACAGATCGACGGATTTTTCCTGAGCGGGAGAGGTTTTTCCGAGGCTTTTATCGGCAAAATCAGGAACTACCCTGTCATCTGGCTCCTTCAGTCCGGCCTGTATGAGGGCGGCGACCGCGTTCAGCCCGATCATGCCCAGGTGGGGTTGCTTTCCTGTCAGCACCTGGTGAAACAGGGGTGCGGCAATCTCTGCTGCGTCAGTTGCTCCGATTACGATTCCTTTCACCGCTACTGGAAGACACGCGAACAGGCGTTTCAGAATGCGGCGCATATCGGTAAAATCCCGTGCAATATGATCTATCTCGACTTCAACGACAGGGTGTCCGCGCCGGTGGAGATCCGGAAAAAGGCCGCCAGGGAGGCGGTTGAAAAGATCAAGGCCCTGAAGCAGTTGCCGGATGGCATTTTTGTGGCGAATTCACTCGGCCTGCCGTTGTATGCCGAGCTCGCCGCAAACGGAATCGTTCCGGGACGGGATGTGGAAATTATCGCCGGCGACAAAGAGATCTGCGGCGACTACAGCACGCAGGACGCCGTGAAAATCGATATCGGCGCGCAGGAGATCGGCCAGATGGCGGTCGAGGCCATGATCTGGCGTCTCCGTCACCCCCAAATGCGGCAGATGACCTATATGCTGAAACCTTTGCTGATTTTGCCGGAGGCCAGGGGCCTGTAGCAATCCATGCGTTGATTCCCGTAAGATGCCCGGTGGGAGCACTCCCTTTTTTTGTCCTTGTTTTTCGTAAATAACGTTTATTTTCTATTATTTTCATGTCTATTTACAGTTTTTCCGGAGGTCCGAATGAAAAAAGCATCGGTCGCATTGGTCGGAGTCGGCGGATACGGCAGAATCCATTACAAATATCTGAAAGCCCTCGACGAAGCCGGCGTTATTGAATTCGCCGCCGCGGTGATCCTGCCGGAATGCATGGAGCTGGAACCGGTCAAAGAAAAAGCGGATGAATTGCGGGCGATGGGGGCGGAGCTGTATCCGTCGGTCGATGAATTGCTTGCGGCGCGCGGCTCCTCCCTGGACCTGGTCTGCCTGCCGGTGGGGATTGCGGCTCACCGGGCGTTGACATGCAGATGCCTGGCGGCCGGAATCAATGTGCTGCTGGAAAAACCGGCCGCGGGCTGCGTGAAAGACGTCGATCTCATGATCGAAGCTGCAAACAGGGCCGGCAAGTTCGTGGCGGTCGGCTTCAATGACGTGTACGGGCGGGATATCCAGGCGATCAAGCGGGAAATCCTCTCCGGCCGGTATGGCCGCCTCGGAAACATTTCATTTCAGGGAGCCTGGAGCCGCCATGACCGCTATTACGCCAGGAACAACTGGGCCGGCAAGCGGTATGCGGCGGATGGTTCGGCAGTTCTGGATTCGCCGATCAACAATGCCTTTGCGCATTATCTGAATATCGCCCTCTTCTGCGCCGGGCCGGATTTCGCGGCGGCCGCTCATGTTCACGCCATGCAAGCCGAGCTGGTCTGCGCGCGCGATCATATTGAAACGTTCGACACCTGCGGCGTGCGGGTGCTGGCCGGCGACGATGTTCCGATTCAGATGCTGATGACGCATGCGTGTGCGGAAAATGTGGAACCGTATTTGCGTTTTGAACTGGAAAAGGCTCAAATCCATTGGAACAGCGGCAGCGGCAAATGGCATATCGCAGATGCGAAGGGGGAACAGGTGCGAATGGAGGAGATTCCGGATTGCCGCGAGGCGATGTTCCGGGCCGTCATCGCCCGGCTGAACGACCCCGATTCCTTTATCTGTACGCTGGAAAATGCCAGGGAGCATACCTTCTGCATCGAGAACATGCACCGGCTGTTTCCGGTCAAACGACTCTCTCCCGGCGAATTCCGGATCATCGCCGAGCGGAACAATCAGCGGGAAATTCCGGGAATCCTGGAGGTGTTCGACCTGGCGTTCCGAAAGAACCTCCTTCCTTCCGAGGTTGGGGCCTCCTGGAGCCCCGCCGCCGGCATGAAGGATCCGGATGAAGTGTTTTACCCGGCGGCAGGCCAATAACCGAATCATATCAACAAGGAGGATGCATATGGAACAGAACACTGAGGCGCCGCAGAAGAAACTGTGGCATGCCGGAACGCTGACTTACACCACCGCCGGATTATTGATCCTGGGATTCTGGCTGTTGTGGGGCGATTTCCCGTGGACGCTGAAGGATCGGGCCGTGGCCCCCTCGGCAACGCTGCTGATCAAACAGATCGGGGTGTCGGAATTTGTCTACGGGTTGATCATCGTCGGTTTCCCGAACTTCACCAACACCTTTCTTTCGCCGATCATCAGCTATATCTCCGACCGTCATCGCGGACGCTGGGGGCGGCGCATTCCGTTTCTGCTGTTTACGACGCCGTTCATCGTCATCGGGCTTTATGTGCTGGGGCTGACGCGGATTCTCGGTGCTTATATTCATGAACTGATTCCGGCGGTGTCCGTTCATGCGGGTATGCTGATCGTCTTCTGCATCGCCTGGGTGCTGCTCGACTTCGGGACGACGCTCTCCTCATCGCTCTTCAACGCATTGGCCAATGACGTGGTTCCGCCGGAGCTCCTCGGGCGCTTCTTCGGTCTGTTCCGGATGGTCAGTCTCGGCGCGGGGATGATCTTCAACGCCTGGCTGATCGACAAGGTGGAAAAACATACGCTGGAAATTTTCCTGGGAGTCGGCACCCTGTACGGGATCGGCCTTCTGTGTTTGTGCTTCAAAGTCAAAGAGGGGCAGTATCCGCCGCCGCCGGAGGAATTTCCCGAAAACGGTGAATTCAGCGGCAAAGTGATTGTCCGGGTGTTCCGCTCGGTGGTCACCTATTTCCGGCAGAGCTTTTCGCTGCCCTATTACCGCTGGTACATGCTCGCCGTGGCCTTTGCCGCCCTGGCGTTTACGCCGATCAACTTCTTCTCGATCCAATACGCGAAAAAGCTTGAAATCGGCATGGATCAATACGGCATCTATCTGGTGATCACGTACACGTTTTCGCTGGTCATGAGCTATTTCCTGGGGGCTGTGGCCGATAAATTCCACCCGCTGCGTTGCGGCATCACCGCGTTGATCGCTTATACGCTGGTCATGGCCGCCGGCTGGATGACGATGGGGAATCCGCAATATTTCGGCCTGATCTTCGTCATGCACGGCGTGGTCTCCGGCTGCTACTTCACTTTGTCCGCTTCTCTCGGGGCGCGTTTGCTGCCGCGTGCTTTGTTCGCCCAGTTCGGTTCGGCGGTCAGCATCGTATCGTCGGCATTTTCCATGATTGCGGGTCCCGCCATCGGCAAGACATTGGATATTGTAAACCATGATTACCGCTATTTGTTTCTGTTCGGCGGCGGAATCACGGCGGTTGCCGTGCTCCTGCTGTATAAAGTATATCATGATTATCTCGGGCTTGGCGGCGACGCCGCTTATCAGGCCCCGATCCCGCAAATGAAAGGAAGGAACCGGTAATGAAAAAGATGATCTCTCTCGCCCTGACGCTGCTTGCCGCATCGATGCTCCATGGAGCCGACATTTATCTGGCCGGCGACTCCACCATGTGCGACTACGACGCCAGGCGCGCTCCCCAGCAAGGCTGGGGGCATGAATTGCCGTCGCTGTGCAAAGACGGAGTCAAGGTCGTCAACATGGCCGCCGGGGGACGCAGCGTGAAAACGTTCCGCGCGGAAGAGCGCTGGAGCAAACTGCTGGAAAGCCTGAAGGAGGGCGACTATGTGGTCATTCAGTTCGGCCACAATGATTCCAACAAGAAAGATCCCAAACGCTATGCGAACCACAATTCGGAATTCCGCGAGCTGTTGAAGGTCTGCGTCGAAGAGGTCCGGAGCAAAAAAGCCAACCCGATCCTGGTCACCCCCACCTGCCGCTGGTCGTTTACGGAGGATAATACCAAGATCTCGAATGGAACCCCGTCTGCCTATTCCCGCGGAGTCCGGGCCGTGGCCGAAGCCGAAAAGACGCCGCTCGTCGACCTCAATCAGATCGGAGTCGCCAAACTGCTTGCCGAAGGCCCCGAGGCGACCAAGCGGTACTACATGGTGAGCACCGGCAAAAAGGACAATCTCCACCTTGCCGCCGACGGCGCCAAAGCTTATGCTGCGTGGTTTGTCGAGTCCGCCAAAGAACAGAAGTTGCCGATCGCTGAATTGTTTCAATAAAGAGAGTGCAGGGAAATGATCAATTTTTATCCGCAGTACCCGAATCGTAACGTCATCCGCCTGGATGGAATTTGGGATTTTGCCTTCACCGGCGGTTGTGCCGACCCGGCCGCGCCGGACTGGGCCAGGGTGTGTTATCGCGACCGCCAGGCGGTGCCGGGCGTATTCGACGCTTTGCCGGATTATGCGGGGATGCGCGGCACGGCTTTTTACCGCACGCAAGTCGCGGTCGCGCCGAATGCCCGGCTGCTGCTGAAGTCGGGCGGACTCGGCATGTGGGGTGCGGCCTTCTGGGACAAAGAGCGCGTCGCGGTGATCGACCTGCCCTATTCCGGCATGGAGTTCGAATTCAATGCCGGCAGCGGCGGCGGACACGAGCTCGTGGTGGCCATCGATAACCGGTTCGATTTTGAGCGCCAGCCGCTGTTGTCGCAGTTTTACGATTATTACTGTCATGGCGGCATCTTCCGCAGCATCGAACTGCATGAATTGCCGCCGCTCGCCTGGGACCGGGCGCAGGTGCAAACCCTCGATCTCGAGGGCAGGGTGCGGGTCAACGCTTCGTTGACCGGCGATTTGCCGGCGAGCGTGGAGATCGGTTTCCGGTTTGACGCCGAACCGTTCCGAAGCATGACGCTGCCGGTGAAAAGCGGCTCGGTTGAATTTGAAGCGCGCCTCGCCGACCCGTCGTTGTGGAGCACCGCCAAGCCCGATCTGCATACCCTGGAGCTGGTCTTGCCGGGCGGGGACCGGGTGATCGAACGCTTTGGTCTGCGTACGATCGAGGCGAAGGCGGGGAAACTCCTCCTGAACGGAAAACCGCTGAAACTGCATGGTTACTGCCGCCACGAATCCCACCCCGAATTCGGCCCGGCTCTGCCGCTGCAAATCGTGATCGAAGACTTGCAGTTGCTCAGGAAAACCAACTGCAACTTCGTGCGCGGTTCGCATTATCCGCAGGATCAGCGCTTTCTCGATCTCTGCGACGAAAACGGCATTCTGGTCTGGGAGGAAACCATCGGCTGGGGCGACCGCGAGAACCACCTGACCGACCCGAATTTCCGCGCTGCCCAGCTCCGCCAGCTGCCGTGGATGGTGAAGAACAGCTTCAACCACCCGTCGGTCATCCTGTGGGGATTCCTGAACGAAGCGGATTCGAGCCTGCCCGCGGCCCGTCCGCTGTATGAGGAGATGATCGCAACGCTGCGGCGGCTCGACGGCGGCCGCCCGGTCACCTACGCCTCGATGTTTCACGAACAAGACATCAACTTCGACCTGGTCGACGTCATCAGTTTGAACACCTATCCCGCCTGGTATGCGCAGAATCAGGAGGAGATGCGGCCGCTGGGCGAAATCCGGCGGAAGATCGACGCCTTTCTCGCCTTTCTGCATCAATCCGGCTTCGACGACAAACCCTTCATCCTGAGTGAAATCGGGGCCGGAGCCCTCTACGGCTGGCGCGACCGCTTCCACGCCCATTGGAGTGAGGAGTACCAGGCGGATTACCTCGATGAAGTCTGCTCCTATGTCAATGAAAACGACCGCATCGCCGGGGTGGCGCTGTGGCAGTTCCTCGACTGCCGGACCTTTTCCACCTCCTACTCGCTGATGCGCCCGCGCACCTTCAACAACAAGGGACTGTTCGACGAATACCGCCGCCCGAAGCTGGCCTTCGATACCGTCCGCAAGCATTTTGGAGGAAAGTAATGAACATGAATTTTTACGGCACTCCGTTTGAAATGGCGGAAATCATCCCCCCGGAGTTCCCGGAGCAAACCGTTTACGCCAAAGATTATCCGGGCATCCAGGCGGCGGTCGCGGCATGTGCGGAACGGGGCGGCGGCACGGTCGTCGTCACCCCCGGGTTGTGGGAGTCGGGACCCATTCATCTGCGGAGCAATATTCACCTGTCGATCGAAAAAGACGCGGTGATCGAGTTCAGCGGCAATTATTCCGATTACCTGCCGGTGGTTTTCACCCGGTGGGAGGGGATGGAGTGCTACAACTATTCGCCCCTGATTTACGCCGACAACTGTGAAAATGTCGCCGTCACCGGGGAAGGAACCTTGATCGGCAACGGCGGGGCGTGGTGGCATTGGAAATCGCTTCAGCAGGCGGCCGCCAATGAATTGTGTTATGCGGAGGCGAACAAGATTCCGGTCGAGGATCGAATCTACGGCACGGAACAGGCCGCGCTGCGCCCTTCCTTCATCCAGTTCATCCGTTGCCGGAATGTCATGATCCGGGGGATCCGGGTGGAAAACGGTCCGCAATGGATGCTGCATCCGGTCTATTGCGAGAACGTTTTGATTCAGGATGTCGAAGTGGTGAGCGACGGGCACAATACCGATGGGTTGAACCCGGATTCCTGCCGGAATGTCCTGATCGAGAACTGCCGCTTCGCCACCGGCGCCGACTGCATTGCGATCAATTCCGGCATGAACGAAGACGGCTGGCGGGTCGGCATACCGTGCGAAAATATCGTCATCCGGCACTGCGTCATGACGCGGGGGCACGGCGGGGTGGTGATCGGCAGCGGCATGTCCGGCGGCGTGCGCAACGTCTATGCGCATGATTGCAGCATCTCCCATACGTTTCAGGGCATCCGGCTCAAATCCATGCGCGGGCGCGGCGGTTTCATCGAGAATGTCCACTTCCGCGATATCACCGTCGACTTTGTCAGTGACGAAGCGATCCAGGTGACCATGTTTTACCCCTACAGCACGGTCGAACCCAGATCGCAGGCACCGGCCGATTTCAGGAACATCAACATCTCCGGCGTCTCCGGGAAAGGGGCGAAAATCGCCGTGGAAATCCGCGGCCTGCCGGAACATCCCCTGGATGAAATCCATCTTGAAAACATCCGCTTATCCGCGGAAAACGCCATTCATTGCACCGATGTGAAAACGATAACCCTCAAAAATGTGGAAATCAACAAAGGAACAACCAGTTGTTCGACATTGAAAACAAGGTGATTGTGGTTACCGGAGCCGCGGGCGTATTGGCCGGCGGTTTCTCGTCCTTCAGCGGAGTCTGACTTGGTTTTGTTTGAAATCCTATGGGGCAAAAAATTGAACGCAATTTTCATTTTCTGCATGATAATATCTGCAAAGGGGT
>JAVBSA010000131.1:0-6273 GCA_031556915.1 Victivallis sp. | reverse complement strand
ACGGGCAGTGCGATTCCGCCGTTCTCCGCCGGAACATTGAGGAGCGGCTGATAATTTTCGGTGATGGCACCGACCGGAATCCCGTCGCGTTCCCCCGCCTTCGGGGTGTTCCAGACGTCGTTTTTCCGGTAGTTGCCCGGCAGGAATCCGGGAGAAGCTTTGCCGTTTGCGCCGAAGATTTGAAATCCGATATTCTCCATTTTGAACAGCTGTTCCGCCTTGCCCTTCTCCGGCCCGCCGATGGCGAGATCAATGGTTCCGGCTGCTGCGTCGCGCAGCTTGGCGCCGTCGACGGCGGAATCGGGAACCGGGGCGGCGAATAATGCCGCCCCCAGGAACAGGAGGGAACAGAAGGTGAGGTTACGCATATTTTTCCTTTCGGGCTGCCTTGCGGAGGGGCACGCTGGAACGGCGGATCAGGGTGGTCGGGATCGCCTGGTGTCCATCCAGATCCGGTTGGCCGGCGATTCTCGCCGTGAGGCGCGCGAAGGCCGTTTCGGCGAGTTCCCGGCGGTCGAGCGAAATCGAACTCAACTGCGGCGTTGAGATCCGGCTGAGCAGCGTGTTGTCGATGGCGACCATCGAAAGATCCTCCGGAATCCGGACGTTTTCGGCGGCGAACCCCTGGAAGAGAAGCGAGGCGTCGTAATCGGAGGCGACGATGATGGCATCGAGCTCCGCCGCCGCCCGGGCTACCTCGTGACCGCAGCTGATGACGGCGTCTTCGCCCGCCGCGGTGGGCGAAAGATAACGGAATTCCCGGAGCGGCACATCGTATTTCCGGCAGCACTGGCGGTAAGCGTCGAACTTCATCTGCTGAATCGGGTCGTGGACGAACGCCAGGCGTTTGTGGCCGCTGTCGAGAAGAAGGCGGAAGGCCTCTTCCATCCCAGGCAGGTAGTCGAAGCCGACGCTGTTGCAGCCGTTGTCGGCATCGTCGATCAGAAGCAGCGGGTAATCATCCGGAATCCCGGCCTGTTTGAGGCTGCGTCTGGAAACTTCGCCCAGGAAGACGATGCCGTCGACCGGGGTGGCGTAAAGCTGACAGATACATTCAAGGGTTCGGGGCTCCGTCCAGTCCGACTCCATCATGACCGTCTGAAGCCCGCGTTTGGCCGCCGCGCTCTGGAGTTCCCAGGTGAGATCGGAGAAATAAGGGGGCCTGATGTCCTGAATCACGATCCCGACCATGCCGCTTTTGCCCGAAACCAGACTCCGCGCGGAACGGTTCGGCCGGTAATTCAGCCGGGCGGCGCTGTGAAAAATCTTCTCCCGCGTCGCCGGGGAAGCCTTGGCGAGATTCCCGTTCAGGACCGCCGAAACAGCCTGATAAGAGACCCCCGCTAATTTTGCCACTTCTTTGATTGTCGCCATGATATTCCCGGTTTAGTAGAACGTTCTACTATATTATGACAGAACCAACGGGAAAATGCAAGCGGCGATTCGGAAAAAAGTGAAAAAATGGTTGAAAATGCACCGGAAACTCTCTATATTGTCAGGAACAACTGTGAGACAATGATGCAAAATACTGTTGCCGCAAACCTGACGCCGAAGGAATTGATCCGGCTGAATGCCGTATTCAACTCTCTCAACGATTTCAAGGAGCTGTTTCCCGTCGGCGGAATCCAGGTCCTGCCGCATGTCATGCACCTGACGAATCCGGTGGCCGGCGAAAAGAATCAGAACCATATGCACCGGGTATATGAATATTCGCTCCTGCTCGACGGTGAAATGATCTATACCGTCGAACCGGGCGTTGAGATTGCGCTTGGCGCGGGCGATGCGGTTGTGATTCCGGCCGGGACGCGCCACCATTGGCGCCTCGCTGCTCCGCGTGTCCTGGTGTTCGGCTTCATGTTCCATATCGTCTGCCGGGACGAAGCGGCGCGCACCGCGCAGCGGCAATTCGCCGACGCCGTCATCCGGGCCGGTTACCGGATCGCCGGGTTTGCCCTGTTCGCCGAAATTGTGGAGGAAATCATTCGCGCCGTCCGGAACAACGCCGGTTACCTCGAAGAAAAATTGCGCTCTTTATCGCAACAGGCACTGCTTGAACTCTTTTCTATCCTGTTGCCCGCCGGAAAACATTCCCCGAACCCGCAGGGCGACTCCGGCTTGCCCGGCCGCGATTCGCGGCAGCTGGTGGAGGCGGTGAAGTTCTTCGTCAACGACAACTCCTATCGCCCCCTCACTCCGGGGGAAGTGAGCCGTCATGTCGGCGTCGGCCTTAATCAGTTGAACGCAACCCTGAAACGCCATTGCGGCCGCACCGCCGGCCAGATCATATGGGACCGGAAAATGACGCTCGGCTGCCAACTTCTCAACAGCACCAACCGGCAGGTCAAGGATATCGCCGCCTCCCTCGGAATCGAAGACCCAGCCTATTTCTGCCGCCGCTTCAAGCAAAGCAAAGGAATCTCGCCCGCCGAATTCCGCCGCGAAAACCGCTCATGATTTTCGGCGGAATTCGAGTGGAGTACAGCCGGTGAGTTGTTTGAAGCGGTGGCAGAAATAGTTTACGTCGGTGATTCCGAGGGAGGCGGAGATATCTTTGACGGTCTGATCCGAGTTGGCCAGACGGCTGCAGGCCAGGAAGATTTTACTTTTCCAGATGATTTCCAGCAGGGTGCAGTTTTCGTATTTCCGGCAGATCTGATTGATGTGGTTCAATGTCAATCCGAAGTGGGCGCTCACCTCGGAGGGGCGCAAAAAGCGGTGCGTGTTGTCGTGGATGTAAAACTGAATCGCTTCGATCAGTTCCTTCTGGTTCCCGCCGCGCAGATGCTGCCGGGTCTGGGAATCGGGAACCTCCGGCAGGATTTTACGGAGTGCTTCGATCAGCAGCTCTTCCACCAGGCAGCGCAGTTGTTCGTTGAAGTAAGGCGGTTTCCGCTGCGCCGCGGCGAGGAGGCGGCGGGTGATGTTTTCGAAGTTGGCGAGCCGGTAACGGATCCGCGCGATTCCGGCGTTCAATGTTTCAAACAGCCGCCGGCTTTCGTTTTCGGCGCCGTGAACCTGGAATGGAAGCCGGAGCATGGCGCGGTCTTTCCCCGGTTGACTGCGGAGTTTTGCTCCGGCGGCGAGGATGGCCGCTCCGCCGGGCGTCAGGGAGAGTTTGACGCCGTCGATTTCGAGTTCGGCCTCGCCCGCCAGCAGGACGGCCAGTTCCAGGCAGTTCCCGACCGGTTCCGGCCGTCGCCGGAAACTGCGGGTTACGGCCATCTCCTGCGGCTGAACCAGGCAGCTGCCGATGAGCACACTCCGGCGGTATGCCAAATTCCTGCGGAACAGGTCGTTGTAATGTCGGATTTCAGCGTTTGTCATAGAGATAACAATAGTTTGTCTTATTGATTTTGTCAAATGAAACATGATTTTTTTCTATTGTGATTGCCTTCGTTTTATGACATAATTATAGTAAGAACCAATTCATGGAGGCGATTTTGATGATTCCCGGTGAAACAATATCGTTCGAAGTCTCGGCGGAGGTGCTTCCGGCGGCGGATGTCGTTGTCGCGGGCGGCGGAACCGCCGGTGTCGCCGCGGCGCTGGCCGCCGCGCGGAACGGTGCGAAAACGGTGCTGGTGGAAAAGGCGGGATTTCTCGGCGGCATGCTTACTGGCGGGAACGCCGGGATCACCATGTTCACCAAGTTTTCGGGCCGCGCCGACGAGCACGCCGCCGACTTGAAGCAGCTGGCGGAAAATCCCGCCGGGCTCCATATCGCGGGCGGCATCCCGATGGAGATCGTGAGACGCCTTCAAGAGGGCGGATATGCGATCGGCAACGACAACACCGCCGGGAGTTATGTTTTCACTTCGCCGGAGGATTTCAAGCGCGAATTGTTCGCGATGATGTCCGAAGCGGGCGTAAAACTGCGGTTGCATACGCTTCTCGTCGATGTCGTCGGGAAAGACGGAACGGTTGAGGGGGTGGTGCTGGAATCCAAGTCCGGCCGCCAGATTCTCCCCGCCGCCCAGTTCATCGACGCCACCGGCGACGGCGATCTCTCCGTCCGGGCCGGAAACGTGGACCTGGCGGAGACCTTCCGCTGGCTCGCGGAGCACCCGGAGTATTTCTCGATGCAACCTTTCGCCCGCTTTTCGCTGGCGGAAGCCCGGCAGCGCTTTGAACGGAACGAGATGGCGACCGTCAATATCTGCAGCCCCCGGGCGATCGAGTATCTGGAGAATGTCCCCGCCCGCTGGTTCCAGGTCTATAACCTGCCGCTGCCCGGAGTCGTCACCATCTGCTGCCCCAGCGTGGATAAGCTCGACGGCTGCCGGGCGGAGGACCTGAGCTGCGCCGAAGAGGTCATCGCCCGGCGCATCGGGCGCTGGATGAAGAGCATCCGGCAGGTTCCCGGCTTCGAACGGGCCTATCTGCTTCAGGTCCCCGAGATCGGCGTACGCGAAAGCCGCCATATCACCGGCGATTATCTGCTGAAACTCGAAAGCGTTTACCATGCGGAATTGTTCCCGGACTGCATCGGTTTCGGGGCGCACCCGATCGACATCGATCCGCGGCCGGAATGGATGGAGGATCCGGAACACGCCTATCCCGCCCGCTGGTTTTTCCGTATTCCGTTCCGCAGTTTGATTGTGAAGGGGTTGGATAATTTACTGATTGCCGGGCGCTGCATATCGGCCACCCATGAAGCCTCGGGCTGCATCCGGCCGACGGTGCAATGCATGATTACAGGCGAAGCGGCGGGAACCGCCGCCGCGCTGGCCGTGCGTGAAGGTCTGCCGCCGCGCGAACTCGACGTCGAATTGATCCGGGAACAACTGAAAAAACAGGGGGCCTTATGTTGAAAAAATTTACATTGATTGAATTGCTGGTTGTGATTGCGATCATCGCCATCCTTGCCGCCATGCTGCTTCCCGCCTTGCAGCAGGCGCGCGAAAAAGGGCGCGCCGCCAGCTGCGTCAACAATCTCAAGCAGTTCGGGACCGCGATCAATCTTTATGCCGATGACCAGAAGGGCTACTGCCTGCCGGTCGCCGGCCCGGCCAGTTTACGCCCCCATTGGAACGCGGTGCTGGAAGATGGCAATTACCTCAAGGGCGAGGCGATCTACCGCTGTCCCTCCTTCGCCAGCGCCGGGCTCTTCGACCTGTGGAATTTCCCCGACTACGGCATGAACTTCCGGTTGGACAGCCCCGAAAGCGTGTCGATCAAAATCAGCGTGGTGAAGAAACCGGCTCAACTGCTCTGCATCCTGGACGGACGGCGCTCCTCTTCCACCGGAATCAATCCGGTGGAACAGGGCTTCTGGCGGGTCGATCCTTATAAAATGAGCACCGACGGCAGCTTCGCTTATCCCGACGCCCGGCACAGCCGCCGGGTCAATATCGTCTGGCTCGACGGGCACGTCAGCAGCGAACAGGGGAATGTCTCCAATCCTTATGACGCCTATCCGTTCGGGACGGTGAATTCCATCTATCAATCCGCCGCGTGGCAGAAATAACCGGAGTAAGTATGAAATCAACCCTGATTGGGATGTGCGCGCTGCTGGCCGTGGCGGCGACGGCGGGAAACCTTGTATGGCAGCTCGGCAGCGAAGACGGAAAAAGCGGGGAATTTCTCGCTTTCTCCAACGCCGAGTTCCAGGATAACCCGAAGATCAGGGAGAATCCCGGATTCAACCGGAAAACCGGCGTCTTCTCGTATCAAATCGAGCAGAACAAACAGATGCCTTATCCGGCGATTCCCGCCGGCGTCGCCGGGGAAAACACCGGCAACAACACCATCGTCCGCCAGCAGGACCTGACCTGGAACGATCCCGCCGGCGGCTGGCGCGAGTTCGAGCTGCGGATCATCCCGGCCGGGCACCGCGCTTTCCCGAAAGCGGACTCCAGCCTGGCCGGTTCCGGCGTGCATCTCGACCGCGACGACAGCGACGTGCCCAAAGCGTACCTGAAGATTTCGCTGCCCGGCGGGCGGCTGGGGAGCGTGTATCTGCCGTATGACCTCGAATCTTATCTCGCAAAGCGGGAGCCGATGGTTCTCAAGCTGTGTTTCGAGGCGAAAAAAGGGGAAAATACGATTTCGATCCGCGAAGGATCCGGCTTCACCTATGGCCGCTGCTACCACTTCGATTACCTGAAACTGAGCGAGCTCGATCAACCCTATTTCAATCCTCCGGTCGTCGAAGCACTTCCGGAAAAGGGGTTTCTCCATCAGACGATTTATGAAAGCCGCTCGTCCGCATGTCTCGGGATCAAGGTCGCCAACCTCGATCCCGCCAGGAAATCCGAACTCAAAGTCAGCTTC
>JAVBSA010000189.1:0-3748 GCA_031556915.1 Victivallis sp. | reverse complement strand
CCCGGTTCATCATCAGAAACGCCGTGTAATTGGCGAATCCCGCCAGGATCAGCGAAATTGCGACGGCAGGAGAAGGCAGCGCCGCCTCCGCCCCGGTCAGGAACGGAAACAGCCCGAGACTGACCAGCAGAATCAGGACCGCCGCACCCGCCTGGATCCGGTCCAAGCTCCACCCCTTCGCGGTAGAACAGCTGATGACAGCCCCGATGCCAACCCAGGAGAGCCCGGTCGCGACCAGCAAAAAAATTCCCAATCCCATGATTACAACTGTGTTAAAGCATCTTGCCGCCGGTGCCGCGGGGGCTGCTGATATAGATATTGATGCCGTAACTTTTTACCGGATCCAGAGAAGTGACCGCTGATTCGCCGTAGCAGCATGGCGGCGAGAATGGCGATTACGGTCAACAATTCTAGCATGAAATTTTTCTTCTTCGACAATTTTTCGGACTCCTTTCTTTTCTTATTTCGATATGGTGATATTGTCAAACTTATTCATGGTTTGGCGGCTCGGGGAAAATACGCGATGCGCAAAGCGGTACAGCCATAAGGGACGAGCTCGAGCGGCACCGGATGCGTGACTTCCAGTTCCGCCTCGTATATCTCGGAAGTTTTGCCCGGATACGGGGCGTAGGCATACGGCGCTTTGTAAGCTCCGAGCACCCGGAGTCTGATCGGCGGGTGTTCCCAGACGTATCCGGCCGGTTCGCATTCCTCCACCGTTATCTTCAGCTCTTTTTCCGCCAGCGCCATATTCCAGGAGATGGCTTCCTTCCGGTGTCCCATCACTTCGTACTTGACCGAAGGCGGATCGCGAAATACCGGGTGGACTTCATACCATGCCCAGCCGGGCGGAAGCGGCGTGCGGGCGCGTCCGCTGCCGATATCTTTCCAGTTCTCCGGGATGGGGTAGACGAAGTTGAGCGCCCCGTACCGGACGGCAAGCGGTTCGTTCCCGGCCAGATCGTGGACGCGTTCCGTTCGCGGTTCCGTTTCAAATACGAGGGTGAAGGTGTCGCCGTCCCGCCATTCCCGCAGGAGCTCCGTTTCCGGCTTCCCGTTGACCAGAATGAGAAAACGTTTGCACCAATAGGGATGTTTGGGATAAATTGCAAAACGTTGCGGGCATTCTGTATGCACGGTGTATTCGACCGTGTTGCGGAACGGATAGAACGTATCGGTCGTCAGCGTCACCCCGCGATGCCGGATCGCGCACGGCGCGTAGGCGTTGAGGTGCAGATTGCCGTCCCCGTCCGAAAAGGCAAGATTGCTGACGAATTCCGGCAGAATGACGATCGAGCTGACCGCGCAGCACGATACCGGATGGATGGGAGCAAAAGCCGAATGAATTTCATGGAAATGGGAGGAATTGATGGTCGCGTAAATCTGATTCGGCGTACTGTTATACTGAATCGCGCGTTCATCGTTCATCCGTGCGCCTTGAGCAGCATTGAACACAATTTCTTCCAGGTAATCGCCGTAAGCGGTATCACCGGTGACGGCGGTCATGGCGGCATAGGAGGCGGCCAGAAAGGTAAATGAACAATATTCACTTTCGGCGTAAAGGCTGACGGGAGCAAGGTATTCGTTATTGCAAACCGGAGCGCCGGTGACATGCATGGCTTTGGCGCGAAGTTTGGCGATACCGTTGACCGAGGCGTCGAGAAGCCGCCGGTCGCCGATTCCGGAATAAACCAGGGCGGGAGCGCGAACATGCGCCGCATAAGCGACCGTGTGGTTGGAATTGTACAGCAGTTTGGGCGCGGCGTAGGCGTTGACCGAATTCATGTACAAGTCGTTGCCATCCAGAAAATCGAGGTAATCGACGCAGAAATCCAGAAGACGCCGGTCGCCCGAACGATGAAAGCAGCGCATCATCGGGTCGATAATGGTGTGTCCGACATAACGCGTTTTTTTGTCGCCGGCCCAATTGCGGGTAAACCAGAGCATGCAGTTGTGAACGGCGGCAAAGACATCCTGCCTGCCGGAAGCTTCGGCGAAATCGAGCAACGCCCGCATCGCGCCGGCAGTGCCCCAGGCGTTATAGTCTTCCGAGCGGTCGTCTTCCGGTTTGTAGGCGCCGAGATAACCGTCCGGCTCCGCATTTTCCAATACCCGGTCGACCCAATCCGTCACTTTGGCGATGAGTTCCTCATCGTTGAGGACGAACGCCAATTTGACGACACCCAGCCAGTAGTTGCCGGAGATTTCCGCTCCCCAACCGGTTTTGACGTCGCCCCATCCGGGATCCGTCTCCTTTGTCGTATAAGGGGCGCGAAGCATCAGGGGTTCGAGTTCATCCAGATGCCCCCCCATACCGTTGCGGTTGCGAATCAACTGTTCCCGGAGCCAGCCCTGCGCCGTGATGGCTCCCAGGGGGAGCGGGGATAATTTTGCGTAATTGTTCGACATATTATTTCTTGTTCCAAAGCATATTTACACGATTACCTGGATCCGTGAAGAAATTTCGGATAAGCGGCGTTGTCGCGCACTTGTCAGGCGCTTGTGAAAGAACGTAGCTTCACCCAATAGGTGAAGCGATGTTTTCTCGCAAGTGCATGGTGGCCAATGAACAATGTCGATTGCCGTAATTTTTTTCACGGATCCAGGGATTACTCAATCTGACGTTGACTCCAGGGATCCGTTTTCCCTTTCCATTTGATAAAATTCATTCAATCTTTGCGCGATACTGCATTTCGTGTATATTATACCGTATAACAAATGATTTCCCAATAGAAAATAGTGCATTCTCCATATAGAATCGTGCAAAATGAATTATTTTTATTACAACCACATCTGGGCGGAGCCTGAGAATTGGCAAATGCCGGTGATCCGGCGGGCGCGGGCCCGCTATCAGCCGGGACTGGCGCGGCCGCGAAACCGCAGGATCGAACTGCCTTTCTGGCTGATCGACGCGGTGACATTGCCGGGCGAAATCCTGATGCGGGTTCCGCCGGAATCCCAATGGCGTCCGCGCCGTCCGCTGGAATTGTATCTTTATAAGCCCTACACCTGTTTCGAGGAGCGGCATACCGTCGAAGAGGAACGAGCCAATGTGTTCGTCATGTTCACCGGCGGGGACCTGGCCGGACTGGATGAACTGTTCCGGCCGGAGGACCGATATCTCCGGCTTTACGACTCCGACCGCCGGGTCTGCGACCGGATCACCGAGGCGGCGCGGCGCGGAGTGCTCGACGGCGACGCCTCGTTCTGGGATGCGCAACTGCTGCTTTATGAAATTCTCGGCTGCTGGCGCGGCGCGGTCCGAACCGGTGAGCCGCACCAGCTGACCTACCCGGGAGAATCGGGAGTGGAGGAAGACCTGATCCGGCGTGCCGACCGGCTGATGCTGGCGCATATCGCCGAACCGTATTCGCGCGCGCAACTGGCCGCCGAACTGGGAGTCTCGGTTTCGACGCTGTCGCACCGCTACAGCGAGCAGACGGGGCGGAGCATCATGCAGCGGCGGATGGAGCTCCGGCTCGACCAGGCCGCAAGTTTGCTTTCCTCCGGCCTCACCCTCGACCGGATCGCCGCCATGACCGGATTCAGCAGCGGGTTCCACCTGTCACGCGCGTTCAAGCAGCGCTTCGGCACGGCGCCGCGCAAGTAGGGAGGCGAAGCCGACCGGGTCTTTTTTGCCTGCGGCAAAAAAATGAAGCCGCAAGGCTTCGCTTCATACCGCGCAGCGGTGCTTCATATCTCCGATGCTTCATGTGCCGAAGGCACGCTTCATTCTTCTCTCCGCCTT
>JAVBSA010000694.1:0-3626 GCA_031556915.1 Victivallis sp. | reverse complement strand
GACTGTAATCGCCCCCGGCATGGCGATGACCGATCCCGGGTATATCCGGAAAATGGGGCGTGAAGGCGCGCTCGGATACCTCGACGCGATCAGTTATCACCCTTACCGGCACAACGTCACGCCGGAGTCGGCGGATAACCTCCTGGTTTCCTGGGATCTCGCCGCCGGAGCCGGGACTCCTTATTTCGAACGCGATGAGCTTATCCGGGCGATGCGGGAATTCAATATGGACAAACCGCTCTACAGCACCGAGTTCGGTTGGGCGATCCGCGGCAGCAATATGACGCCGGTCACGCCGGAGCAGCAGGCGGAATACCTGGTGCGTTACCACGCGATGATGATTCCGACGGTCAAACGGCTCTTCTGGTACGAATTCCGCAACCAGGTGAACGGCGAAGAGCATATGGCGATCGTTCATGCCGACAAGACGCCGCTGCCCGCCTATGTTGCCTTCAACGTGATGGCGCACTTTCTGCGCGACGCGAAATTTGTCCGGGAGGAGGTCGGCGAAGGTCTTTACCGGATCGGTTATGCGAAAGCCGGCCGGCCGGTCAGCGTGCTCTGGAGCACCGCCGCCGACCGCGGCGTCGTGCTGGCGGCGAAGGAAGAGCTCGTTGTCCATGATATCATGGGAGTCGAAACGCGCCGGATTCCGGCCGGTTCCGTTGCGTCGCTGTCCGTCGGCGGGAGCCCCTGTTATGTGACCGGCAGCTTCGAACTGCTGCCGCTGGCCGCCGTCCGTCCGTCGGCGCTGACGCTTCGCCCCGGTGAAACGGCGGCGATCGAGCTTGAGCTCGCCAATCCGCTGCAGAGTGAACTTTCCGGAAAGCTCCTTATCGCCGCTCCCGGCGACCTTGCGGTCGAACTGCCGGGGCATGACGTCTTCTTCCGGCTCGCGCCGGGAGAGAAGAAAACGCTGCGCGGCAAAGTCGCCGCGGCGCCGGATGCCGGACTCGGCAGCCGTATGCTCGATTTCACCTTTGAGTTCAACGACGGCTGGCGGATCGGCTCTTCCGCCGCCGCCGTTGCTTTGAAGACCGAGTTTCGCGCGGAAGAACGAACCGGTTATCTCGGGAACTGGCTGATCGCCGGTCCTTTTGCCGCGCAGCAGCTGCTCGCGGGCGGTCCCGGCGGCGAAGCCGGGTTCGACCCGGCCGCCGGAGACCGGCTCGGCGGCTGCGAATGGAAAATCTATACGCCCGGGCTGCGCAAAGCTTCCGCCGCCTATCCGCCGCCGGAAGCGGTCGACTTCGGGGCGATCGGCATCAAAGCGGATCATGCGGTCGCTTACGCTTTCGTGCGGGTGAAAAGCCCGCGCGACCGGGCGTACATCCTGCGTCTCGGCAGCGACGATGGCGTCGCCGCGTGGGTCAACGGCGAAGAGGTGTTCCGCCGCGAAGCCGTCCGCGACGTCAAGGCCGACGAGGATGCGGCGGCGATCCGGCTTCGGGCCGGATGGAACACGCTGCTGCTCAAGGTTTCCAACGGGGGGCTCGACTGGTGCTTCATCGCCCGGCTGACCACGCAGCAGGGAACCGTGCCGGACGATCTGGAGTATTCCATCGCAAAGCCGGCGGCGAAGTAATTATGAAAGGAACCGATATGGCAAATCAACACATAACAATTCCCGCAACCGACGTTCCGGTCGCCGCCGAAGTCGATATCGTCGTGGCCGGGGGGAGTTGCACCGGGGTGTTCGCGGCGGTGACGGCGGCCCGGCGGGGAGCGCGCGTGGCGATCGTGGAACCGCAGAACCGCTTCGGCGGTACGGCGACCGCGGGGCAGGTCTGTCTGTGGCACTCGTTTTTCAGCGCGGATTACTCCAGGCAGATCATCTTCGGGCTGAATCAGGAGCTGGTCGACCGGATGAAACGCCGCAACCTGGTGGAGTTCTGGCGCGAACCGAATCCCAACTGGTATGTCAACCTCGATACCGAGGAGCTCTGCTGCGAGCTCGACGAGCTCGTGGTCGAAGCCGGGGTGATTCCCTTCCTCCACGCCCGGGCGGTCGGCGTGTACCGCGATTCCGATGGACGCCCCGCCGGGGTTGTCGTCGCCGGAAAGGACGGGCTTTCCGTGATCCGGGCCGCGTTTCTGATCGACGCCACCGGAGACGGCGATCTTGTCCGTCACGCGGGCGGCGAACTCTGGCGGAATCCCGAAATCCAGACCTCGACCGCCTGCGTCAAATTCGGCCGTTGGCCGCGCGGAATCATGGAGGAAAACCGGATCGGCAAGCTTGTCCGCGCCGCCCGCGAAAAGTACCGGATGCCCGAAGGCGTCATCTGGGGCGTCGACTGCTGCGGCAGTCCGTCCTATCTCCTGGCGGGGACCAACATTCCGGAGCTCGACTCCTCCATTCAGCAGGATTTGACCGCAATCGAAATCGAAGGGAGGCGGCAGATGCGGGCCGTGGCCGACATCGTGCACGAGGCGGGGTATCCGCGCCCGGTGATGGAGGCGGTCTGTTCGCTGGCGGGCATCCGCGAAAGCCGGCACATCCGGTCGCTCCACCGGGTCGCCACAGGCGAACTGCTTGGCGGCACGCGCTTTCCGGATGAAGCGGGAAAGGGGACTTACCGCTGCGACGTCCACAGGCGGAATCCGCCGGGCACACTCTTTCAGTATCTGGACGGCACGGAAGTCTTTCTTTCGCCCTGCGCTCCGGACCGGGTTTCCCGCTGGCGCGACGAAAGTCTGCCGACGCCGGAATATTACACCTGGCCGCTCCGCAGCCAGATTCCGGCCGGTTTCGACAACCTGGTCACCGCCGGGCGGATGATCGACGCCGAGGCGGGGGCTTTCGGCGCCCTCCGCGTGATGGTCAATATGAACCAGAGCGGCGAGGCGGCGGGTGAGGCGGCTTACGCCGCCCTGAATGGAAATGTCTCCATCCCGGAGATCGCAATGAGAATGCAGAAAACCGACTCCGGCCGACTCCCTTTGAGAGAGTCCGGCGGAACAACAAAGGAAGGGATGAAACCATGAGAAAGCAACCTTTCACACTGATCGAATTGCTGGTTGTGATCGCGATCATCGCGATTCTCGCCGCCATGCTGCTGCCGGCTCTCGGGCAAGCCCGTGAGAAGGCCAGGACCATCTCATGCACCAACAACCAGGGGAGCTGCATGAAGGCGCTGCTCCTGTATGCCGACGACTATAACAGCTACTGGCCCGCGCCGAACGGCACGGCCGCCAACGGCTGGAAATCCTGGACCCAGGTCCTGGTTCGCGGCTCGGACGGCGCGGCCCGGTACATAGGCGCCGAAAGCGCCTTCTGTCCCAAGGCCATCACCACCCAGGGAGAGGGAAAACCAAGCATCAAAGCCGACGGCACCGAGGACGCGTTATTCAACAACGGCTACGCGCTGATTTCAACCCAGGTCACCCTCAATGCCGGCGGTTCTTTCTCGGTTTCGGATAATTACAGCGGCGTACACCGTCCGTCGAAGCAGATTTTCCGCCCGGCGGCGTTCCCGACCGTGCTCGACACCTATGCCCCCAGCAGCGGCACAAGCAGCCGCCGGACCAGCCACTACGCTCCGCCCGGAACCGGCTTCGGCGTACCGTTCTATATCCATAACAACATGCTGAACAGCGCTTTCGCCGACGGCCATTGCCGCCAG
>JAVBSA010000136.1:0-4015 GCA_031556915.1 Victivallis sp. | reverse complement strand
TCGGGCAAAGCCCCCCTGCCCGACGCAAAGATCGAAGCGGTGCGCCGGGAATTCATGAAAGAGGGCAAAGCGACGAGCTCAACCGGGGAACTGCACCTGGATTCCGGCAATAAAACGCTCGCCGTCGATTCGCCGCGCAGTGTCTGCGTTACGCTGGCCAAAGGGACGCACTCCGCCGGGCGGCTGAGCGTCTCCGGCGTCGAAACACCCTCCACCGTCAGCGTGAGCTCCCTCGACTCAGCTCCGGTCGCCGCGGGTAAACAACTGCTGCTCTTTCACCTGACCAATGTTCTCGACGACAAGACGGCCTTCGAAGGCGACGGCATGAAGCTGCTGACCCGCTGGGGAACGCTGCCGCACCTGGTCCGGCGCGATCCTGCTAAAATCTCGCTCCGCCTCGACGGCGACGCTCTCCCCAAAGTGGAGGCGCTCCGCCTTGACGGCTCCTCTTACGGAGAAGTCCGTTCGGAATTCCGGAACGGCACACTCGAATTCACCGCCGATCCCGGGTTGTATCCGGGCGGCGTCATGGTCTACTGGATTACACGCTGAGGATATATGAACCTGACGATTGAAAACAACGATACCGCCCAGCTTCTGGAACAATCCGTGGTGGGAACGGCATGGGCCGGGCACAAGGTGAATTTCTGCCTCTTCCCGACTCCGCAGAAAGAATATGTCGGCTACTACAACGCGCGGCGGCAGCTGGTCATCGCCGGGCGAGCCCCCGGCGCAAGCGCCTGGGAGCAACAGCCCCTCAACACTTATGTGCAATGGGACTCGCACAACACCATCGAGCTCTTCTGCGACGACACGGGCTGTCTCCATATCGCGGCGAACATGCATACGAGCCCTTTGATCTACTACCGCATGAAGCGTCCGCACGACCTCGGCTCGATCGAGCGGTTCGAACAGATGACCGGGCGCAACGAGGAGAGCTGCACCTATCCCAGATTCCTGAAGGATTTCCGGGGACGGCTGATCTTCCATTACCGCGACGGCCGCAGCGGCGGCGGCAACGAAATCTACAACCTCTATGATTCCGGCGTCCGGCAATGGTCGCGGCTGCTCGACACCCCCCTCACCTTCGGGGGAACGGGCATGAACGCCTATTTCTTCGGTCCGGTTCCCGGTCCGGACGGCTTCTTCCATCTCGGCTGGGTCTGGCGGGACACCAACTGCTGCGAAACCAACCATGACCTCAGCTACGCCCGCAGCCGGGATCTTCTCCACTGGGAGAACGCCGCCGGAACCCCGCTGCGGCTGCCGATGACGCTCGGAACGCCCGGCCTCGTCGCCGTTCCGACCGCCCGTTCCCACAGCGGCCTCATCAACATGGGCAACCGGATCGGCTTCGACGGCAACGGCAAACCGGTGCTGTCGTTCCATCTTTACGGCCCCGACGGCGCCAGCCGGATCGGCAACGCCCGCCCGCGTCCCGATGGTTCCTGGCAGACGGAACTCTCCGGCGAATGGACGCCGCGGGAACGGTGGGAGTTCAACAGCTGGGGGTCGATCCGCCAGATGTTCATCTTTTCGCCGGTCACCCCGCAGCCGGACGGAACGCTTTTGCAAAGCTGGGAATCCATCGGCCACGGAGCGGGCACCTGGCGGCTTGATCCGGCAACCTTGAGAATCATTGAAACTTTGCCGCCGCGCCCGGCCTGCCCGCCGGAGCTCCGCAAATTCGAGCAGGAATTCCCCGGGCTGCTGCTGAACTGGCTGCCCGCCGCCGGAGTTCCGACTGCGGAAAATGTGCACAGCTTCCTGCGCTGGGAGACGTTGCCCGCCAACCGCGACCTCCCGCGCGAAGGTGCGCTGCCGAAGCCGACCCGGCTCACCGTCTGCAAAGTGAAACTCCCCTGGGCGATTTTATGAAATCCGTAACGTTTCTGTTCCCCGGCGGCCGCCCCAAGGCACTGGCCATGAGCTACGACGACGGCGTCAAAGAAGACCGCCGCCTGGTCGAAATCTTCAACGCTTACGGAATCAAAGGCACCTTCCATCTCAACGCCGGCTTCCTCGGCAGAGAGACCCACCTTGAAGCTGCGGAGGTAAAATCCCTCTATGCGGGGCACGAGATATCCTGCCACAGTTGGAGCCACCCCTTCCTGGAACGGTCGCCCGCAATTTCCGTGCTCAAGGAGGTGCTGGAGGACCGCAAAGCGCTGGAAACGCTCGCCGGCCGCCCGGTCCGGGGCATGTCCTACCCGATGGGGACTTACAATCCTGAGGTGATGCGCATCCTCGGCAGCGCCGGCATCGCCTACAGCCGGACCATCCGCGCCACCGGAAAATTCGGCCTGCCCGAAGACTGGCTCGAGTGGCACCCCACCTGTCACCACCGGGACAATCTTCCGGAAATCGGCGAAGCCTTCCGGAAGACCCATCACAGCTTCGCACTGCTTAGCGTCTGGGGGCACTCCTATGAATTCGCCCGCAACAACAACTGGGAGTTGATCGAAAGCTTCTGCGAATCGATGACAAAAAACGACTCCGTCTGGTACGCGACGTGCATCGAAATTTACAATTACGTCACCGCGCTCCGCCGCCTGGAATTCTCTGCGGACGGCGAACTGGTTTACAACCCGAGCGTTCTCCCCGTCTGCCTCCGCGTCGACGGGGAGCCGGTCAGAATCGGCAGCGGCGAATTGAAAGAGCTGTGAGAACTTGCATATTTTCTGAAATTGCCCTATATTGACGGATGCCGTTTTTCAATTATCTTTTCATTCCGGTATTGCTGCTGGCGCTCGGTCTGTTCGCCGGCGGGGAGTTCCTGTGCAAAAAACTCCCCGGACGCCGCCGAAAACTGTTTTTGCTTTGCGCTTCCATTCTTTGCGCGGCGCCGGGAAGTTTGATGGCGCTCTACTATCTGCACCTTTTCGGCGATACGGCCTGGTTTTACCGTTTCCGCGCGTTTCCCTTTTCGGAGCTTACCGCCGCTGCGGCGGGATTTCCGGCCGGGGTTCTGGCGGGATTTGTCGCCAAACGCAAAGAGTACCGGCGGCTCCTCATTCTCGCGCTCGTGCTCGGCCTTGCCGTGCCTTACGTGAAAATGCTTCAGCGCCCGGTACAGAAATCCGGCTGGCCGGATCAATGGCAGGATGGAGTCTGCCTCCAGACGACGCCCTCCACCTGCGGCCCCGCCTCGGCCGCAACCATCCTGAAACAGTTCGGAATCGACGCGACGGAACGGGAGATCGCACGCGAGTGCTTCTCCTCCGCCGGCGGCACGGAGAACTGGTATCTCGCACGCATGTTCCACCGTCGCGGCTTCGAAGTCCGATATCGGATTACGGAAGGGTTTCCGCCCGGACTCCCCCTGCCCGCCATCGCGGGCGTCCGCCTCGGAAACGGAGTCGGTCACTTCATCCCCATCCTCGAAGAACGCGGCGGCGTCATCGTCACGGGCGATCCCCTGACCGGCCGCCGCGAATACCCGGCGGACAAAATCGCCGAAGTATTCCACTTCACCGGGTTCTATATGGAAATCCGCCCGAAAAAATGAACTTCGCCGTCACTGCCCGCGAGGAGAAAAGCGGATCAGCTGCGGTTTCAGCGGCGGCAGTGGATCAACCAGCGACGGGGCGTTGCCGAGCAGATCCTCAAACACCCCCTCCCCCCGCAGCACAAGCGAGACCGGGCGATGGGTATAGTTGACCAGGTTGATCAGCCAGTTGCCATCCGCCTCCGGAACCATGCGGCAGAAAATGCCGTCGACGGCCCCTTCCAGTGAGACCGGCAGCGGCGGCAGCGCGGCTTTGAGTTGAACTGGAGCGTCAGATAATTCCGTCACCGGGAAATCTCGCTTCAGCGGATTGCCGAATTCGTTTTTGCGCAGCGAAATCCTGTCGGCGAAGATCCTGCCGCCCTGCCGTGCGAATCGGGAGAGGCCGGCGGCAGCATTCCGGGGCAGATATTCCGCCCCGGCGCAGAACAGAAGCTTCATGCCGCCGAATTCCCCCCGGGCCAGCTGTTCCTCCGAAAGAAAACGGACTTTGAATCCCGTCGAACT
>JAVBSA010000635.1:0-5773 GCA_031556915.1 Victivallis sp. | reverse complement strand
CGTTCGAGAATGTGAATTTCTACAGCAACCTGGTGGAATGCGTCTCGCTGGCGGTCATTCCGATGGCGTGCATCCACCTTTACGGCTTGGTCACCGGGCGGCGGAAACATGCGCTGGCGATCTTCCTGGTGATGCTGGCCTTTCTGCTGGTGAAAATCTCGTTTGCCGTTCCGCTGGAGCAAGCACCGGCTCCGGCCCTGGCCGGGTTGGCGGTAACGGAGAGCGGCAACCTGGAGGGCAAAGAGCTGCGGTTCGGCACAACCCAGAGCCCGATCTGGGCGGCGATTACGACCTGCAGCAGCAACGGGTCGGTCAACAGCATGCACTCCAGCTTGAATCCGCTGACCGGGCTGATTCCGCTCGCGGGGATGTGGTTCAACACGACGTTCGGCGGAATCGGCGTCGGCTTCCTCGGCATGTTTGCCTACATCATCGTGGCCGTGTTCATCTCCGGCATGATGGTGGGCCGAACGCCGGAATACCTCGGCAAAAAGGTCGAAACGCGCGAAATGAAGCTTGCCATACCGATCCTGCTGCTGCATCCGCTGTGCATTCTGGGCGGAGTCGCCCTGTTCTGCCTGGTTCCGGCGTGGGGGCGCGATGCCGTGTTGAATCCGGGCTTTCACGGCTTCACCGAAATTCTTTATGAATTCACCAGCGCCTCGGCCAATAACGGCTCCGGCTTCGAAGGCTTGCGCGACAACAATGTTCCCTGGAATGTCGCAACCGCCCTCGTCATGCTGATCGGGCGTTTCGTTCCGATCGTGCTTTCGCTGGCGATCGCCGGCAGTCTCGCCGGAAAGAAGTTCGTGCCGGAAACCGTCGGAACATTGAAAACCGACACCCCGCTTTTCGGTGTCGTCCTGGCGGGAACGGTGATCTTCATCGGCGCCCTTTTATTTCTGCCCGTCGCCGTTCTCGGCCCGGTCGCGGAATACCTGACAACGCTTGGAGTATGAATCATGAGCAAACTTTCCCGCAGAAAACGCCGCCGGGCGACGATTTTCGATCCGCCGTTGATGCGCGTGGCGTTCCAACAGTCTTTCCGGATGCTCAATCCCCTGAAAATGCTCCGCAACCCGGTGATGTTCATCACCGAAATCGGCGCCGCCCTGACGACGCTGGCATACCTTCAGGAAACCGCCAATCTTTATTTCGGAGCCGTGACGGTGATTCTCTGGCTGACCGTCCTGTTCGCCAATTTCGCCGAAGCATTGGCCGAAGCGCGCGGCAAGGCACAGGCCGACAGCCTCAAAGACAGCCGCAAATCCACGCCGACCCGGCTGCTCGACGAATCCGGCGGCATCCGGCGCATCGGCTCGGACGAGCTCAAGGCGGGGGACATCGTGCTGGTCGCCGCCGGCGAGATCATCCCCGGCGACGGCGAAGTTGTCGACGGTGTCGCCAGCATCGATGAGTCCGCGATCACCGGCGAATCCGCGCCCGTGGTCCGCGAATCCGGCTCCGACCGTTCCGGCGTAACCGGCGGCACCCGGGTCCTCTCCGACGAGATCAAAATCCGGATCACCGCCGGCGCGGGCGAATCGTTCCTGGATAAGATGATCGCCCTGGTGGAAGGCGCGGTCCGCCAGAAAACGCCGAATGAACTCGCGTTGACGGTCACGCTCGCCGGGCTGACGCTCGGCTTCCTGCTGGTCACAACGACGCTGTATCCGATCGGGCGTTATTTCGGCGTGACGATTCCGGTTCCGACGCTGATCGCATTGCTGGTGTGCCTGATCCCGACGACCATCGGCGCTCTGCTCGCGGCGGTCGGGCTGGCCGGAATGGACCGCGCCCTCTCCGCCAACGTCATCGCCAAGAGCGGCAAGGCGGTGGAATTGGCGGGCGACATCGACACGCTGCTCCTGGATAAAACCGGGACCATCACCGTCGGCAACCGCCTGGCGAGCGAGTTCCTGCCGGTCGCCGGGATCTCCCGCGAACGATTGATCGCGAGCGCCATGCGCGCAAGCTTCGGCGATGCGACGCCCGAAGGCAAATCCATCGTCAAACTCGGCAACGAACTCCTGAAAATGAAAGCGCCGGCCGAGACCGGAACCGGCAGCGTGATCGCATTCTCGGCCCAGACCCGGCTGTCCGGCGTGGACGACGGCGGCAGGGAGTACCGCAAGGGAGCCTCCGACGCGGTCATGAAGCAGGCAATCAAAGTCCCGAAGGATCTGCGGGAAACCGTGGATGAGGTCGCCCGCCGGGGCAGCACGCCGATCGTGGTGATGGAAGACCGGGAAATTCTCGGGGTCGTCGCTCTCTCCGACGTGCTGAAGCCCGGAATCCAGGACCGCTTCAAACGGCTTCGCGCCATGGGCCTGCGGGTGGTCATGGTCACCGGCGACAATCCGCTGACCGCCGAAGCCATCGCCAGGCAAGCCGGCGTCGACGATTTTCTCGCCGAAGCCAAGCCCGAAGACAAACTCGATTACATCCGCAAAGAACAGGCGGAAGGACGACTGGTCGCCATGATGGGCGACGGCACCAACGACGCCCCGGCGCTCGCCCAGGCGGATATCGGGATCGCCATGAACTCCGGCACGCCGGCGGCGAAGGAGGCCGGCAACATGGTCGACCTCGACAGCGATCCGACCAAGCTCATCGAGGTGATTGAAATCGGCAAGCAGCTGCTGATGACGCGCGGCTCGCTCACCACCTTTTCGATCGCCAACGACATGGCGAAATATTTCGCCATCATCCCGGCGATCTTCATGCTGGCGATCCCGGAGCTTGCGGCGCTGAACGTGATGAGGCTCGCCACGCCGTCGAGCGCGATTCTTTCGGCGCTGATTTTCAACGCGCTCATCATTCCGCTGCTGATTCCGATCGCCTTGAAGGGCGTGAAATACCGGCCGATGGGAGCGGATGCGCTCCTGGCGCGGAATCTGTTCCTTTACGGCTTGGGCGGGGTGATCGCGCCCTTCATCGGCATCAAACTGATCGACATGGCGCTTGCCGCCTGCCACCTGGCATAAAGAAGGAGAGGAATTATGTTGCACAACCTGACCGGAGCATTGCGGCTGACGGCATTTGCCATGCTGGTTTGCTGCGTTGTTTATCCGCTTTTCATCTGGGGAACGGCGCAACTCATCGACCCGGCTTCGGCCGACGGGCAGCTGATCCGCGATCCCGGGGGAACGGTGATCGGCAGCAGCCGGATTGCTCAGGAATTCACGTCGGACCGGTATTTCCACTGCCGGCCTTCGGCGGTGGATTACAACGGCGCGCTCTCCGGCGGCAGCAACCTTGCCGCCACCTCGCCGGAGCTCCGCAAACGGGCGGAAGCCGAGATCGCCCGATACGGCGCGACCGCGGCGAATCTGCTGCCCGCCGACCTGGCGACGGCCTCCGGCAGCGGATTGGATCCCCATATCACGCTTGCCGCGGCCCGGTTCCAGATTCCGCGGATCGCCGGGGCGCGCTCGATTCCGGCTGAAACCGTTGCCGGAATCGTGGCGGCCAATGTCTCTTACCCGGGCGGCTTCCTCCGTACGGAACCATTCGTCAACGTGCTTGAACTCAATTTGAAACTGGACCGCTTGCAATGAGTCATGCCCCCGACCACTTCTTGAACATGATCCGCAGCGCCCGGCGCGGGCGGCTAAAAATCTACCTCGGCTATTGCGCCGGGGTGGGGAAAACCTGGCAGATGCTCAAAGAGGCGCAACGGCTCCGGGACACCGAAAAACTCGACGTTGTGATCGGCCTCCTGGAAACCCACGGCCGGGCGGAAACCGCCGCCTGCCGGGGCGACCTGGAGGAAGTTCCGCGCCGGAAGATCATCTACCGCAACATCGAGATCACCGAAATGGATGTTCCGGCCATCCTGGCCCGCCGCCCGCAGGTGGCGCTGGTGGACGAACTCGCGCACACCAACGCACCCGGTTCGAAGAACGCCAAACGCTACCAGGATGTGGAAGAATTGCTGGAGGCCGGGATCCATGTCATTTCAACCCTGAATATCCAACACCTCGAGAGCCTTTATGAGATCGTGGAGAAAAGCACCGGCACCAGGGTCAAAGAACGGATCCCCGACTGGGTGCTGATCCGGGCGGATGAAGTGGTCAACGTGGATGTCACCACCGCCGACCTCCGCGAGCGCATCCGCACCGGCCGCGTCTACCCGAAGGAACGGATCGACGCGGCGCTGTCGAACTTCTTTCAGGACGACAATCTCGGGCAGCTGCGGGAATTGACGCTGCGGGAGCTGGCGGCGCAGCTGGATTTGAAGTACCGCGAACGGCAGGAGATCATGCCTTTGGAGGAAAACGCGAATCCCGACCAGGTTCTGATTTGCCTCTCCTCGCGCAGTCCCAACGCCGATGCCCTGCTGCGTTACGGCTCCCGCCTGGCGGGGCGCCTCAACCGCAACTGGTACGCCTTGTACGTCCAGACTTCGAAGGAGAGCGCCACCCGGATCGATGCCGAGACCCAGCGCCGGTTATCGAACACCCTCGACCTGGCGCAGCAGCTGGGGGCGACGGTTTTCACGTTCAAGAGCGACGATATCGTCACGACGATTCTGCAGTTTGCGCGCGAACACCGGGTCGGCCACATCGTCATCGGCCCCTCCGCCCGGAAGTTTTCCTGGTTCGACCGCCTGCGCGGCAAAGCGACGCTGCTGGAACAGCTGACCCTGGCCAACCACGATTTCAAGATCGTGGTTACCGAAACCCGGGCTCGCGGGGAATCCACCTGACTCCGGCCCGGGAGAGTTCAAGATCGAACGCTTTGCCGCGGATATGGATCCCCTTGATTTTAAGGCTATTCAACGCCTCCGGCAGATGCGGTTCCGCCGTAACGACATCCTCTCTCAAGCGCAAACCGCCGAATCCCATCATGACCAGCTGAAGCAAGCCGCCCTTCCCGGTCATAAAGGAGAGGCGGTCGTTCCCGGCGCTTTCGCTCACCAGCTGGAACGGCCCGTAGAAATAGGGCAACATATCCAGCAGCGCCTCCCAGGCTTCTTCCGGATTGCCGAGTTCCGCCGAGATGATTCCGTCGATGGCGGATCCCATCATGATCTTGTCGGCCGGATATTTCGTCCGGTAATAATCCACCGTGGCGCGCCGCGCGCCGTCGGAAAGCGGAATATCATAAGGGTAAATCAGCAACGTCGCATCCGCCTGCTTGATCGTCTCCCCCGCGTAGGCGTCATGTTCGATGATGCGCCCATCGGCCGGATCGGTTGGAATCCACAACCGTTCCGCGATTTCCCGCCAGCGCGGATCGGCCTCGCGGCCGGTCAGGAGGGCGGCCCGTTCCGCCAGCCGGAGCGTATGGGCGGCGCCGTAATTGGTCAGGGCATTGTTATTGCGGATCCCGGCGTCTTCGTCGGCGCAGCAGACTCCGTGAATCTCATAACGGTCCCGTTCGCTGTTGTAACGGACGCGCGAAACCCAGAAACGGGCGGACTCGATCATGATCTCGGCTCCCCGCTCCCGCAAATAACCCTCATCGCCGGAAATCAGGTAGTATTGCCAGGCGGCGAGCGCGACGTCCGAATTGACATGGTGCTGCCGCGCGTAAATCAAATCGGGGATGGTTTCGTCCCCGGTTGCGTCGCTCTTCCAGGCGAATTGCGCGCCCGCCATGTTCCGGGCGGCGGCGTTGCGCCTGGCTCCGGGCAGCGTGTCGAACCGGTAGTCGACGAAATTTTTCCCCAATTCCGGATGAAGAAGAGCGACGGGCGGAAACATCCAGAGGTCGTCGTCCCAGAAAATTCTTCCCTCCCAGGCGTTTCCCGCCAATCCGGTGGGGC
>JAVBSA010000323.1:0-2896 GCA_031556915.1 Victivallis sp. | reverse complement strand
GCCCGGCTCTGTTCCCCCGACCAGGTCGAAAAGACCCCGACCCCTGTCAGGCACCCTCGATTCTGCATGTTACAATTTGTGGGAGCGGGAGATGCCCCTCTCCCGGCTTGACAATTCCCGGAACCATGGTATAGTTCACTTCACGCAACAACGGGAGGTGAAAATGGCCGGTTTCGAGGAATTCGTCGATCTGCTGCCGAAACTGGTGGTCGGTTTCGCGCTGATGCTGCTCTACATTCATTTGTCGGGCAAGGGATCGCTGGCCCCGATTTCGAACATCGACCAGGTCGGCAACGTGGTGCTGGGCGCGTTGATCGGCGGTGCGCTTTTCAATACCAGAAGCGATCTGTTCGCCTTCACTGCTTCGGTGATGATCTGGTCGGGGCTGATGCTTTTCATCCGTTTCCTGAGCAACCGGTATATGGAGGTCAAAAATGTGGTCGACGGCGAAGCCGTCTGTTTGATGAGGGACGGCGAATTGCAGACTGCGAACTTTCTCCGCGCGGAACTTTCCGTGCGCGACTTCATCATGCTGCTGCATCAGCGCGGATACCATAATCTGACTGAAATCCACAACGTCTGGTTCGAATACAACGGCCAGCTGACCGTCGACCGCAAGGGGGACGAAGACACCGCCATGGCGCTCATTGAAAACGGCGAAATCAACGCCGAACACCTCAAACGCCTGAAGCTGACCCGCGAGTGGCTGCTGGAGGAACTTCACCGCCGCGAGGCAAAACTCGCCGACGTCTTCTACGCCGAATGGCACCACGGCAAACTCTGGATTTACCCCAAAAACTAACTTTTTACCAGATAGTTGGTGACGCTCGGGAAGGCGAATTCAAGCCCGGCCCGGTTGAATTGCCGCAGGATCGCCAGGTTGATCTCCTGTTTCCATTTCTGGAATTGGAGATAATCCGTGGTCTGGAACCAGAGCGTGACGGCAACATCGAGAGATGAGGCGTTGTAATTGGTGAAAAAATATTGCGGCGGCTGTTTTTTCATATCGAAAGCCGGGTGGTTGTCGAGAATGCCGCCGAGGATTTCAAGAGCCCGCTCCATCTGTTCCGGAGCGGTGGAATAGGTCAACCCCAGCGTGAAAGCGTATTTGATGAAGGGGCGTTCCGTGACGTTTTCGACTTTGTTGTCGGCCAGGATCCGGTTGGGCACGTCCCAGAGGGTGCCGTCGAGCGAACGGAGCCGGGTGCTTCGCAACCCGAGCGACTCGACCGATCCGCTGATGCCGTCGCAGGCGATGCGGTCGCCGATCTTGAAGGCTTTGTCCCAGATCAGCGAGACGGCGCCGAACAGATTGGCGATGGTGTTCTGGGCGGCGAAGGCGATGGCGATACCGGCGATGCCGGCGCCGGTGAGCAGTGCGGTGACGTTGAGGTCGAAGACATTCTGACAGATGAAAATCAAAGCCAGGAGCCAGATCAGAATCTTGGAGACGCGCCGGAGCAGACTGACCAGCATTTTGTTCATATGCAAATCGCGGTTGTGGGGGCTGCTGCGGAAATGGAGGTCGAGCACTCCGATCGCCCGGGTGAGTCCCCACAGGACGGCGAGTACGAAGCCCGCGTAGAACAGTTTCGGGACCCATTTGCCGAAGAAAGCGGAAACGTGCAGCAGATGGAAACTGCCGGAGAATCCGATGAGAACGATCAGCAGGCTCACCGGGGCGCGGGTTTTATCGATCAACCCGTCCTTCAGCTGATTCTTCGTCCATTTCGACATCTGTTCGACCAGGAGTTTGCGGGAGAGGTAGTTGACCAGGGCGGCCACCAGGAGCGTGAGCAGAAAACCGCACACCATCAGCAGCAGCCGTTCCAGTTCCGTGTGGAACCAATGTTCCAGCGAACCGGTGAAACGGTCGAAAAACGACCAGGCGTCCTCGATGCTGTCCACCTGATCCGCGGGCACGGCTGTTGCCGTTGCAAAGCGATCCAATATCGGAAAATTCCAGTTCATACGCTTTTATTCCTCTGTGAATGATGTTATATTACCATAATCTCATTTGTTTTTTTGTGCAAATACGGCAAGGTATGGCGGAAGATTTTTTTCAGTGTCTGGTTGACTGCATCGAGCAGGAGGGGCGGAAACGCCCCGGCCAAAGCATCGACCCCGAAGTGTTGCGGGAGTTTATGACCGGCTCCATGGTTGCGCCGGTTTCTCCGGCCCGGGTTGCGATACCCCGGCCGGTTCCGGCGCCGCCCCAGGCTCAGCCGGTGCGGCGGACGCCGATGGAGATTCCGCATCCCGCCGAAAGCACGCGCATTGCTCCCCCCCCGGTTGTGCTCGACATGAATACACTCGACGAACTTCGCCCCATCGTGCTCGGGTGTACCCGCTGCGCGCTGGCCGCCACCCGGAATAACGTGGTGTTCGGCGAAGGCAACCCGCAAGCGCGGCTGATGTTTATCGGCGAGGGGCCGGGATATGACGAGGACATGCAGGGCCGCCCCTTCGTCGGCAAAGCGGGGCAGCTGCTGGATAAGATGATCACGGCGATGCAGTTCACCCGCGAAGAGGTTTATATCGCCAACGTGGTGAAGTGCCGCCCGCCGGACAACCGGGTGCCCTCTCCCGACGAGGCGCTGGCGTGCATTGGCTACCTCAAGAAACAGATTGCGCTCATCAAGCCGGAGGCGATCGTGCTTCTCGGCGCGACGGCGGTGGGTTTTCTCCTCGGCAAACGCGAAGGAATCACCCGGCTCCGCGGCAAATGGCTCGGATTCGACGGGATTCCGGTCATGCCCACCTATCACCCCGCCTACCTTCTGCGGCAGGAATCGGCCAAGCGCGACGCCTGGGCCGACCTTCAGCAGGTGATGAAGGTCTTCGGCAAAGCCCACCCCGGCAGACACTGATCCCGGTTTTCTGAAAAGCGGCCCGA
>JAVBSA010000102.1:0-3549 GCA_031556915.1 Victivallis sp. | reverse complement strand
GCCGCAAGGCTTCGCTTCATGTGCCGGAGGCGCTTTTCAGGCGCGATATTGCTTCGCCGATCTTGTTGCGCAATTTTGTCAAGGCATCGGGATCGGGCAGCAGTTTTTCGGAGTTTCGCCCTCCGGCATTCGGAATTGCCGCCAGCTTTTTTGCCTGTTCCAGGAGCGCCTTTGCTTGCGGGTCGTTTGTTTCGTTCGCCAGCTTTTCCAGCGGCAGGTTAATGCAGAATCAGCAGATTGCAATATTTCGCCAGCTTGTTGCGCGCAATGCCGCCGCCCCACGACAGATAGCCCTCGCGGCCGGAACCGCTGTTGCTGTTGACCAGGATGGAGAACGCCCACTGTTGCCCGGGAAGGAACGATTTCACGCCCAGTTCCGATGCGGGGATGTCGATCACATACAAATACTCTTCCGGGCCGGTTTGAATCAATTTCACCGCGGTGTTTTCGGCAATTCCGGATTGCCCCCCGGTATTCGATGTGGTGATGACAAAGGCCTTTTCGCCATCCTGCGAGCGGGCCGCGGTAAACTCCCGCCTCGGCGGGATGGCCTGATTGCTCCCGGCATCGACCGGATAGAACACGAACTGAACGGAATCGCCGTTCCAGGCCTCTTTGGCGCTGTAGCGGCAGTGCAGCGCGTCGTCCTTTACCGCGACTTCCAGCCGGAGTTTCCCGGCGTTGTTCAGCACCCGGAATTTTGCATCGATGTTTTTCGGGCAGAAGAATCCCGTCGTCGTCAGCCACGACGTCATCTCCGTCCAGCCTTGCGCTTTGCTCACGTGGTTCCGGTCGAATTTCGCCGAGGTCAGGGGGTGGCCTTGCACGGAAACTTTGTCCGGACAGCGCATGTAGGAAAGAACCAGCGGCGAAGCGCCGCCCTCCGCATCCGACAGTTCCACGAATTGCCAGACATCCGGCGGAGCCTCTTTGTCGACCCGCAGCGTGAAATCCAGAGGGATGCGCCCGTCGACCGGAACCGTCACCGGCGGAAAGATTTCCTTGTCCGCCGTCAGCCCCGCCGGCAGCTTCAAACGCGGAGCAACCCGGACCGGAACGTTGCCGAAGTTATTGAGCATCACCTGGATTTTGCACGCATCCCCGGTGCGCACAAGGCATCCTTCGGGGGAGTAACTGAAGGCGTCGGCCAGTTCGTTCGCCGGTTGGAAGACGACCGGATACGCTTTGCGCGGCGGGCGCATATACTCTTTCGCCAGGCGGTACAGTTCCATCGCCCGGGTCTCCCGGTTGAGGAAGGGAGCCGCCGCGCCGGAATCCATCCGCACAAACACGGCCCCGTCCGCCATCGGTACCCGGCCGCCGGTTACCTCCAACGGACGGCCGTCCAACCCGACGGCGTCGCGAATCCGCAATCCGGCGGGCAACTGCAGAAAATCGCACCGGTCGGCCAACAGCCCCGTGTAGAGTACGGCAACCGTGTTGCGGCCGTCGGTAAAGGTCCGGCTCCGGACCGCGCCGGGAACTGGCAGAGCCCGGGCGTACTCCTTGTGGTAAATTTCGCGGATCAGGGTCGCGTAGGCGGCCAGCGACCGCTGCGGCGTGCCGCAGCCGTCCAGGTGGCCGAAGTTGTTGCGCCCCTCGTCGTAATAATCGAAGCAGTAGAGAAAATACCGTTCCATCCCCAAGGCGCGGAATTCGGCGGCCAGTACGGCGACGTCCATGGCGGAGCGGCGGTCCTCGTCCACGGCGGGGCGGTTCCAGACATCGCGTTTGCGCCAGGGCGAGCCGCTTTCGGTCATCCAGATCGGAATTCCGGCGCGGTCCGGGGCGAGTTCGCGTTCGACCGACCGGGCCAGCGCGATCTCGTTTTCGCGGGTTCGCAGCAGGTCGTCTTCCGCTTTGGAGTAACTGGAATAGCTGTGCCAGCTCACCGCGTCGACCTCCTCCAGTAATCCGTTGCGGATTGCCAGACCATATATATTTCCGCTCGGCGCGCCCGCGTTACTCAAGCCGACGATCTTCTGCGGCCGGCCGGAGCGGGCGAAACCGCTGGACATCGCCTTGGTCAGCGATATGACATACGCCATAGGGAAATCGTTGTTGAAACTGGTGTTCGGTTCATTCCAGACTTCCAGCGAGGAAAGGGTTCGCGGCCAATAAGCGTATATGCCGTGAAGCCCCTTGAAGGCTTTGATGAAGTCCCACGGCAGGAAGCAGCGGCCGAACGACCAGCTGCCCGGACGGCGTTCCGCAATGTGGCGCGAAATCTCTTCGGCCGGGCCGCCGTAGCGGTTCCAGCCCGGCGTGGCCTCAAAGGTCTCCAGCGTCCGGATGCCTTCCGCTTCCGCCGCCGTCAGCGCTTCGTGATAGTGATTCCAGAAATCGATCCGTTCCAGGTCGAACACCCCGGGAGCCGGGGTCAGTTTTTGGAGCGCCAGGCGGTCCCGGCTCCAGATTGCTCCAATGTATTTCATGAGCCGCATGCGGCTGCGCGTGCCTTCCGCCCCTTTGTGCATTCCGAAACTGAAACAGGTGTCGAACCCGAAATATTCGTCCGCCGCTCCACTGTGTCGCGGTGCGACCGCGACGCCCGCGACAAAACCGAATGCCGGAACGTGCAAATCATACATCCCGATCCGATCCGGGGCCGGTACCGTGAAAAGCCGCGTCGAAGCATCGTACTCTCCGGTTCCCGAAGCGACAGGCTTGCCCTCGTAGTCCCGGAATTCATATTTCAATTCGTCCGTTGTCACATTTCCCAAGCGCTTCGAACAGAGCAGCGAGACCGTCGCGCCGCCGCCCGGTTCCACGAACATTTTATCCGGCTCCGGCGCGGTGAAGCGCAGTTCGCGCGGCGCTCCCGCCCGGCTCGTCAGTTCGATGTCTTGAAACGCCGAGGAGAATTTCGAGAGCTGCCCGACATGCGAGCGCTTCAGAATAAACCAGACCCGGATCAGTTCGCTTTCAAAGCGGCCGTTGTTCGGCCCGCCCCAATGCCCTTTGGGAGCCCCCGCTATCGGCAGCGACAATGGCTGCCATTCCCCGTCGCGACCCGAGAGCGGGAGCTCGAACTGATGGTTCTGCCCGTTGCTCTCCTCCAGCCGGACATGAATATGCGACGCGGGAGTTCTGACCTTGAAACGCAATGTTTCGTAAAAACGGCTCGGTGTCGGCCGGTACATCATCGCGACTTCCCCGCCACCCGGCTGAAAATCACCTTCCAGCGCCAGCACGCCCGGTTCCGGGGATTTCAACCGGACCTCCGCCGGGCGATCCCGGTACATCTCCCACCCGGCGGTGGATTCCAATACCGGGAAAGGAGTCACGTCGTTGCCGAACAGGGAAAGCCCCAGCCCGGCGGCGATCAGCAATATTGCAAATTCTTTGAAAAAAATCATTATGCTTACTTACTGAAGAGGTTGCCTTCGGCGTCGGCGATTTTGGTATGCGTCAACGGCGCGCGGGTGAACAGGTCGTTCTGTGAGAACGATTCCACGTGCCCGTCCGCCATCGCCTGATTGCAGCGCCCGCCGTGACGGAGCGACGCGACCGGCTCGCTTCCACCCAGCCCCTTGAATTGATCGAACC
>JAVBSA010000209.1:0-5935 GCA_031556915.1 Victivallis sp. | reverse complement strand
TCACCATCCGCATCTACCAGCGCGGCGCGGCGGAGGCGCGGTATATCAACTAAGCAACTTGATGAGCTGGCGCAGCCATTCGGGGTGGGCGGGCCAGGCGGGCGCGGTCACGAAGTGACCATCCGTGACTGCCCCATCCATCGGGAGTTCGACATAGGTACCTCCGGCGGCCTCCACTTCCGGGCGGACGGCCGGGTATGCGCTGATTCTGCGCCCGGCGATCACCTTGGCCGCGGTCAGCAGCTGCGCGCCGTGGCAGACGGCGGCGATCGGTTTCTTCGCCGCGTGGAACTCCCGGATCAGCTCCAGCACCCGGTCGTCGAGGCGGAGATATTCCGGGGAACGGCCGCCCGGGATGACCAGCGCGGAAAAGCCGGAGCTTTTCACCGCGTTGAAGTCCCCGTTGAGCACGAAGTTGTGGCCCCGTTTTTCGCTGTAGGTCATGGCTCCTTCGAAATCGTGAATCGCGGTCGCGATGAATTCACCGCACTTCCGGCCGGGCGCGACGGCGGTGACGCTGTAGCCGCACACCTGAAGCGCCTGGAAGGGAACCATCATTTCGTAGTCTTCGACGTAGTCGCCCGCAATCATCAGAATCTTCTTCATAATACTATTCCTCCTTGCCGGTATACCATTCGGGTGTAATCCCGAGTCGGCCGATTTTGTAGTGAATCACGCGGGGGGAGAGCCCGAGGTCGCGCGCGGCGCCCGACATATTCCCCTTGTTGCGTTTCAGCGCCTCCACAATGAGTTCGCGTTCGTAGGAATCCACCAGCGTGTTGAACGACGCCTTGCCCTCCGGCAGGAGTTCTGTGCCGGATTCCTCGCCGGTCTGGAGCGACGGCGGCAGGTTGTAGCCGTGGATGCAATCATCCGCCGCGGTCAGGACCGCGCGTTCGATGCAATTCTCCAGCTCGCGCACGTTGCCGGGCCAGTGGTAGCTCATCAGCATGTTGATGGCTGGGGTCGAGAGGCGATTGACCTTGCGGTTGTACTTCACATTCATCTTTTCGATGAAGTGCTCGGCAAGCAGGATGATGTCGCTGCGGCGCTTGCTCAAATCCGGCATGACGATCGGGAAGATGTTGAGCCGGTAGTACAAATCCTCGCGGAACAGCTTGCGCCGCATCAGGTCTTCCAGGTTCCGGCTGGTCGCGGCGAGGAAGCGGACATTGGAACGCAGCTCCGTATTGCTCCCGATCCGCGAAAAGGTGCGCTCCTGAAGGAAGCGCAGCAGTTTCACCTGGGTTTGGAGCGTGAGGTCGCCGATTTCGTCGAGAAACAGCGTTCCGCCGTCGGCCGCTTCGGCGCGGCCGATCCGCCGGGCCGTGGCTCCGGTGAAAGCGCCCTTTTCGTGGCCGAAGAGTTCGCTTTCGATGAGATTCTCGGGCAGCGCGGCGCAGTTGAGGGCAACGAAAGGCTTGTCGCGGCGGCTGGAGAGATTCAGGATTGCCCGCGCCACCAGCTCCTTCCCGGTTCCGGAGGCGCCCCGGATGAGCACGGTCGCGTCGGAAGGCGCGACCTGCCGGATCAACTCATAGATCTGCTGCATCGCGCGGCAGTTGCCGACCAGTTCCCCGGGATTCTCCGAGAGCATCAACCGGAGTTTGCGGTTTTCTTCGAGAAGCGACTCCTTCTCCTCATGCTCTTTGCGGCAGACCGAAACCGCGTCGGCCGTGATGTTGCCGATGATTTCGAGCAGCCGGATATCCTGGTTGAGGTCGGTCCCCTCTTCGACCAGCCGGTCGATGCTCAACGTGCCGATCACCTGTTCGCGGTGGATGATCGGCACACAGAGAAAGGCGACCTGGCGGTCATACTTACGGGTGCCGGTCCGGTTGAGAAACCGGCGGTCTTTGGAGATATCGGGAATCACATGCGGCCGGCGGGTTTCGGCGACGTGGCCGGTAATCCCCTCGCCCATATGATAACGCCCGCGCTCTTTTTCTTTTTCGCCGAGCCCGTGGGAGACCTCGATGGCAAGCGTATCGCCGGAGAGCATGGTGAAGGTTCCGCGCAGCATGCCCATTCTGCGATGGAGCACTTCCAATACTTTATTGAGCAGCGTTTCGACATCGCGCTCGTGCACGATGGCGGAGCTGATCTCCTGCAGTACCGTAAGTTCCGCCTGGCGTTCCTTCGTCATATCTCTCCTGCCGTCAAAAAAGTTTCGCGTTCCGGATCCGCTCGACCGCCTGACAGGTCCGTTCCCGGTCGCCGAAAGCGGTCAGCCGGAAATATCCTTCGCCGCGGGGGCCGAAGCCGACGCCGGGTGTGCCGACGACGCGGCACCGCTCCAATAATGTATCAGTAAACTTCATGGAATCAAGCCCGCCGGGCAATTTCCACCAGATATAAGGGGCGTTTTCTCCGCCGAAAACCGTGTAGCCGGCCGTGGAAAGGCCTTCGCGGATAATCCGCGCGTTCTCCATATAATATTCGATCTGCTCCGCGATTGCGGCTTTGCCGGCGGCGGAATAGACCGCTTCGGCGGCGCGCTGCACGATGTAGCTTACCCCGTTGAACTTGGTGCAGTGCCTCCGGTTCCAAAGCGCGTTGAGCTTCTGCGGCAACGCTTTGGGTACAACCGTGAAGGCGCAGCGCACCCCGGTGAATCCGGCGGTTTTCGAGAAGGATTTGAATTCGATCGCCACCTCCTTCGCCCCCGGAATCTCATAGATGCTTCCGGGAATCCCCGGTTCCCGGATGTAAGCGCTGTAAGCGCTGTCGAAGAGAATGAGCGCCCCCGTCTCCTTCGCGTAGGCGACCCAGCGAACGAGCGTCTCCCGGTCGAGAACGGTTCCGGTGGGGTTGTTGGGGCTACACAGATAGATGAGATCGACCGGCTGTTCCGGGAGCGCGGGCGAGAACCCGTTCTCCGCCGTCGAATCGAGGTAGGTCACGCCTTCGAAGCGGCCGTCGGCCCCGAGCTCCCCGGTGCGCCCGGCCATCACGTTGGTGTCGAGGTAGACGGGGTAGACGGGGTCGGTGACGGCGACGCGGCACCCGGTCGAAAACAACTCCTGGATATTGGCGACGTCGCACTTGGAGCCGTCACTCACAAACAGTTCATCCCGATCGAGTTCGACGCCGCGCGGGCGGTATTCTCCCTCGATGATCGCGTCGATGAGAAAATCATACCCCTGTTCCGGGCCGTAGCCGCGGAAGGTGCCGCTGCTCCCCATTTCATCGACCGCTTTGTGCATCGCCTCAAGCACGGCGGGCACGATGGGCCGGGTCACATCGCCGATTCCGAGACGGATGATGTCTGCTTCGGGGTGCGCCTTTTTGTAGGCGGCGACCTTATCGGCGATGGTGGAAAAGAGATAGCTGCCGGGCAGTTTCCGGTAATTAAGATTCACTTGGAACATCAGAAATTCTCCGCAAGGCTACATTCGCCCCGGAAGACTTCCGTCGCGGGGCCTGTCATAAAAACATGGTCAAAATATTCGATCGCGAGTTCCCCGCCGTCGAGCAGCACGGTGACGTTCCGGCTTGTCCGCCCGGTCAGGACGCCGGCCACGCCCGCGGCGCAGCTCCCGGTGCCGCAGGCCATGGTGACGCCGCAACCGCGCTCCCAGACGCGCATCCGCATCAGCCCGGGATTGATGACTTCGACGAACTCCACATTGGTTTTGTCCGGGAACATGGGGTCGCACTCGAAAGCGGCCCCCCAGGTTTCCAGCTCGATTGTTTGGATGTCGGGCACAAAAATCACCGCGTGGGGGTTGCCCATGGAGATGCGGCAGGCGGTAAATTCCCGTTCCCCGTAGCGGAGGCACGCCTCTTTTTCGATCAGCTTCGGCGTCCCCATATCCACCCGGACGCGGCCGTTGCCGAGCACCTTCGGGCGGATGATCCCTGCTTTCGTATGCAGTTCGAGGTCGCGCCCGAGATGCATCCCGACGCAGCGGGTGGCGTTGCCGCACATCTCGGGCTCCGAACCGTCTGAGTTGTAAATGCGCATTTCATAAGCATTTCCGTTTAATTGACGAAGGGTGGCCACACCGTCCGCACCGATACCGAAATGACGGTCGCACAGCTGAATTGCACTCCTCGCATCGAACCGTTCATCGGGAGCCAGGTCAATGATGACAAAATCGTTGCCGAGCCCCTGCCATTTGGTGAATTTATAATGTTTCATATCGTTTGATCCTTCCATGCCTGATCGATTGTTTCCGCAACTCGTTTTCCCTCCGCGATCGCCCGGACCACGAGCGAAGCGCCGGTTGCGCAATCTCCGGCGGCAAACACGTTTTTTCCGATTTCCACCCCGGCGTCGCCGGCGACCCCGTCGAATCCCATTGCAAGCAGAACCAGTTCCGCCGGAATGACTTCGATTGTGCCGTCCAGTTCCGTAAACCGGAGCGGCCGTCCGAGCGGCGTAAACTCCCACTTCACCTGCGCGACTTCGATTCCGGTCACATGGCCGTTCTCCCCGGTGAAGCGTTTCGTAGCAATCCCCCAGCGCCGTTCCCCGTCCTCCTGGTGGCTGGAACTGGTACGGAGCAGATAAGGCCACTCCGGCCACGGGGTGAAGAAGGCGCGCGTCTCCGGCGGTTTCGGCATGATTTCGAGCTGCACGACACTTGTTGCCCCCTGCCGGATCGCAGTACCGACGCAATCGCTCGCCGTGTCTCCGCCGCCGATGACGACGACCCGCTTCCCGGCGGCGGAGACCGGGAGCGTTTCGCATTCGCCGCCGATGACCCGGTTCTGCCCCTGCAGGAATTCCAGCGCAAAGTAAATTCCGGCCAAGTCCCGGCCGGGAACGGCAAGGTCGCGGGGATGTTGCGCGCCGACAGCCAGGACAACCGCGTCGAAGTTGCGCCGGAGGTAGGCGCCTGAAATATCCTTCCCGATCGAAGTCGCGCACCGGAACGAGATTCCGGCCTCTTCCATCAACGCCTTGCGTCGTTCGATGATTCGTTTTTCCAGTTTGAAATCGGGTATCCCGTAACGCAGCAGCCCGCCGATCTCCTTTTGTTCCTCAAACACCGTAACCGTGTGCCCCATAAGGTTCAACGCAGTTGCGGCGGCAAGGCCGGCGGGGCCGGAACCGACCACCGCAACCGTTTTCCCGCTGCGTCCCGTCAACGGGAAAGGCGGGCGGACGAGGCCGAGTTCGAACGCTTTCTCCACCACCGCCTTCTCCAATTGCCGGATCATCACGGGGTCGCCGTCGATTCCGTCGGTACAAGCCCCCTCGCAAAGCGCCGGGCAGATCCGGCCGGTGAATTCGGGGAAGAAACCGGTACTGCTCAGGATCTCCCATGCTTCTTCCCAGTTACCCCGGGCGACGGCCATGTTGATTTCGGGCATCACATTGCCGAGCGGGCACCCTGTGCCGTGACAGAAGGGAACTCCGCAATTCATGCAGCGGTCGGCCTGGTCTTTCAACTCACCGGCCGAAAGGGGGCGCTCGACTTCCTTGAAATCGCGGCGTCTCTGTTCGACCGGACGGTAGACTTCATGAATCCTCTGGTTCATCATCAACTTCTCCTCAATTATCCTGTTTGCGGCGATCGACGGCTTCGGCGTCCTCCCGGGCCATGCGGCCGAGAGCCTGGCGGTATTCCACGGGGAAGACCTTGACGAAACGGGGGCGGCAGTTGACCCAGTCGGCAAGAAGCGCCTGCGCTTTTTTGCTGCCGGTGAGCGCGGCGTGTTCCAGGAGAAGGGCGCGGAGAACCTCTTCATCCTTATCGTCAAGAGTTTCCAGGTCAACCCCTTCCAGATTGCAGCGAAGGTCGAAATCTCCGGTTTCGTCGTAGACGTAGGCGATTCCGCCCGTCATGCCGGCGGCGAAATTGACGCCGGTACGTCCGAGCACGGCGACGCGGCCGCCGGTCATATATTCGCAGCCGTGGTCGCCGACCCCCTCCGCCACCAACGTCGCGCCGGAGTTGCGGATGGCGAACCGTTCGCCCGCCTG
>JAVBSA010000146.1:0-4046 GCA_031556915.1 Victivallis sp. | reverse complement strand
CAGGCGGGGAATCATCGTCGCCAACGTGCCGGATTCCTTCTCGGCGGAAGTCGCCGATCACACCATGGCGCTGATGCTTGCCGGGCTGCGCAAGCTTGGAATGATGGAGAAGCTGATGCGCTCCGGCCGGCGTCCGGAAGGCGTCGGGGGGATCCGCCGGATCGCCGGGCTCACGCTGGGAATCGTCGGCTTCGGCCGCATCGGACGGCTGGTGGCGGAGCGCGCCGCAGCGTTCGGCCTGAAGATTTCGTTCTGCGATCCCGGAGTTCCGGCGGAGAACGGCGGGGAATTCGAAAAAAAAGCGTTCGATGCGCTGCTGAAGGAGTCCGACATCCTCTGCCTGGCCTGCCCGTTGACTCCGGGTACCCGCGGAATGCTGGGGCGGGCGGAGTTCCGGCAGATGAAGCCCGGTGTCGTGCTGATCAACACCGCCCGCGGCGAACTGGTGCGCGAGAAGGAGCTCGCGGAAGCGCTCGAGTCGGGCGCGGTCGGCTTTGCCGGAATCGATGTCTTCGGTGAGACCGACGTGTTCGCCGAAGGCGGGTTCCCGACCTCGCATCCGCTTTTCGCCGCCCCGAACTGCCTGATGACGCCGCATGTCTCCGCCAACTCGGCCGAAGCCCGGGAAGAGACCTTCCGCCGCGCCGCCGAAGCGACGGCCGGAATGCTGGCCGGGACTTTGCCCGCGAATATCGTCAACCGGAAACAGTTGGAACAATACGAGGAGTTTCACCCATGCCTGAAACCATGAAAGCCATGCGCTTGTACGGACCGCGCGATCTCCGGATGATGGAAGTTCCGCGGCCCGCCATCCGCCCGGACGAGGTGCTGTGCAAGGTTCGCCGCGCCTGCGTCTGCGGAACCGATTATGCAATCTATTCCGGCGAATTGTCTTTCGTCAAAACCGGCGACGTCACCTTCCCGATGACGGCCGGCCATGAATGGTCCGGCGTCGTGGAGGCCGCCGGCGCCGACGTATTCGATTTCCGGCCCGGCGACCGGGTGATCAGCGACAACGGCTTCTCCTGCGGGCGGTGCCTGAAGTGCCTGGCGGGGAAGCCACACCTTTGCCGCCGGGTCCGCTCGCTCGGCACCATCCGCGCCTGGGACGGGGCGTTCGCCGAATACCTTGTGATTCCGGAGCGGCATTTGTTCCACCTGCCGGACGAAGTTGATTTCGACGACGGCGCGATGATCGAACCGCTCACCATCGCTTACGCCGGGGTGCGCGGCATCGGGCTGGAGCCCGGTGAAACGGTTCTGGTCAACGGCGCCGGTTCGATCGGGATGCTCGCGGCGCGGCTCTGCCGCATCGCCGGCGCAAGCCGGGTGTTCCTGACCGGGCGCAAACCGGCGAAGCTGGAGGCCGCCCGCAGGTTTCAGGCGGCGGACGTGCTGATCGACACTTCGCGGGAATCCGCCGCCGACGCGCTGGCCCGGCACACGCCGGTTGGCAAGGCGGATAAAGCGATCGAGTGTTCCGGTTCACTCGATCTCCTGCGGCAGTCGTTCGAGCTGACCGCGCCGGGAGGAACGATCGCGGCTCTGGCTTTTTATGAACGTGAAATCGAATCGCTAAGGATCGATCAAATGGTTTTCAACAACCTGACGCTTCGCGGCATCGGCAACGTTTCCGGGACCCACGGACACTGCCTGGCGCTGGTCGCGGCGGGCAGGCTCCATCCCGGCGCGCTCATCAACGGCCGGTATCCGTTTTCGGAATTGAAACAGGCATTCGAAGATATGAAACTCAAAAACGACGTCAGGGTAAAATGGGCAATCGACTTCCCGAACTGATCGAGCTGGGCTCCGGCTCCGTCGTGCTGCGGAAACGCGGCGGGCGGGAGTTCGGGCTGCATCCGGGCGGAGGAGAAAACGTTCTCTGGCGCAATCCGTCGCCCAGCCCGGGAGCCAAGTGGGAAAATCCCGGCGGCGGCCGCACCTGGGTCTCCCCCGAGGCGGAGCTGTTCTTTCCCGATCAATCCGCCGGGTGGAGCTCCTATGTCGTTCCGGTCGAGCTGGATCCGGGGGATTACCGGGTCCGGGAAGCCACGCCGGACTCCGCTGTATTGAGCCATCGCTTCGAGGCGAATTTCTTCGCTTCCCGACGGAAACTGCATCTGGAGCTGGAGAAGCGCGTTTCGCTTCTGCCGCGCCCGGAGTGGCTGGATCCGCGGGCTGCTTTCGCCGGATATCTGCTGGAGACCCACCTGCGGGCTCTCGGGCCGGTGCCGGCCGGCGTGAACCCGGCGATCTGGAATCTGCTGCAGCTTCCCCCCGGCGGTGAAATCACCGTTGCGGGAGCCGGAAAACCGCAGGTTTATTTCGGCCGCCCCGGCTACAGGGAACGCGACGAAGCGTTCGCAGTCGGTATTCCGGCCCCGGGGGAATCGTACAAGCTCGGGTTCCGGCCGCCGCCGGGTTCCACGGCCCGGTTGCTGTACCGGAATTGTACTTCTCTGGTGGTAAGGGAGTTCCGGGTTGCCGGCAACTGTTTCGATACGCCCTTTCCGCATAAGTCCGCCCCGGCGTGCCCGCTCCAGGTCTTCAGCGACAACGGCGCGGACGGGGGATTCGGCGAGATGGAGTATCACAGCGAAGCGCTGACGCCGGAGCGGACGACGGTCGTCGACTGCTGTTCCACCTGGGCCTGCGCCGCGACCGGGGAAATCCTCGAGACGATCTTGACAACCATATGGGAGAAAGAAAAATGGCCCCGGGCATCTTTTTGAACTCGGAAGAGTTCGCGACAATCGAAGAATATCTCGACCGCTACGTGCTGGCGGGGGTCACCACCAACCCCGCCATGATCGCCAAACTGGGGCGCGTGAACTTTCCGCAATACCTGACCGGTATGCGCAAGCTTCTGGGGGATAAGCCGTTCCTGACGCAGGTGATCTCCGAAGATTTCCGGGTGATGCTCGAAGAGGCGGAGCTGATCCGGAAATACGGCGGTGACAACACCTTCGTCAAATTCCCGTGCACCCCGGAAGGGCTGTATGCGATGAAGCGGTTCACCCGCGGCGGCGGCAAAGCGGCCGGAACGCTTTGCTTCTCCGTGATCCAGGGGGTGCTGGCGCTGCTGGCCGGCGCATCCTATGTCGCGACCTTCTACCAGTCGATGAATGATGCCGGAACCGACGGCCTGACAGTGATCCGGCAACTGGCGGCCTTCATCCGGCAGAGCGGCAGCAAAGGGGAGATTCTTTCGGCCAGCTGCCGTACCTCGGGCGACCTGGGGGATATTTACGAGGCCGGAGCCCGGTTCGTCACCGTCAACCCCGTGTTTTTCAAGGAGTTGGAGGCTCCGGGGTTGAATTTGTACCGGGATAAGTTCGCTTCGGAGTGGGCAACGGCCCATCCCGAAGGCGGCACGCTTCTCGAGCTTGGACACATAACAGAGGAAATCGCACGATGACAACCCCGAAAACGCTCTCTTTTGAAGAACTGGCTGAACTCAACCGGAACCGCCGGTTCTACCAGATCGCTTTCCTTGTGGAAGATCTCGACGGCACCATGAAGAAGTGGGTGGAGCTGCTTCACATCGGCCCCTGGCTGATCATCGAAATGAACGAGAAGAATTGCACCCGCGTGATCGAACGGGGGAAGCCCTCCGGCGCGCCGTTTCAATTCTTCTGCGCAACCGCGATGGTGGGGGAAATTCAGATCGAGCTCATAAAGCCGGTCTTCGGCGTCGAGGCCTACGAGCGCTGGCTCGAAAAGCACGGCCCCGGCCCGCATCACATCAAAGAGATGGTTTCAAACGACCGCATCGACCAGGTGGCGGAGCAGTTCGCCGAGCGCGGAATGCCGATCACCCGCGCCGGCCGCTTCTTCGAAGACGACCACCGTTATCCGGAAACCATGGACCAGCTCGGATTCCAGTACGAACTCGGCAACTGCGTTCCCGTCACCTCGCTGACCGAGGAGATGATCCGCTACTACCCGCCCAGAACGGCGAAGGAGGCCTGACCATGACGTGCGAAGAACTTTCGAACCGGATGGCGGGCCGCCGGATCAGCCAGGTCTGCGGCGCGAGCCGGGGT
>JAVBSA010000668.1:0-4534 GCA_031556915.1 Victivallis sp. | reverse complement strand
AAGGCGGGGCGTCTTCGCCCCGGAAGCGCGGAATTCCGCCTCGGAACTGGTGCGCCAACTCCTGGCGCTCCAATTGAACGATGCGCTCGACGAAGGATTCGAAGTCGTCCTGCTCGCCCCCCATGGGGAAAGCCTGGGCGTCCTCAAAAACTGGTGCGAACGGAACGGGCTCGATACGACGCAAATCCGCTTCGATTCCGCGCGGCTGGGGAACGGGTTCCGGGCGCCCGCAGAGAAGCTTCTGCTGGTCACCGAACTCGAATTGATTTCCGGCGGCCTCGTTTATGACACCATCCTCGATGAGCCCGAGGAAGAGGAGGCGGCCCCCGCTTCCCCCTCGATTCCGGAGTTTTCGCTTGCCGACCTCGACTACGGCGACTACGCCGTCCACCTCGATCACGGCATCGGCATTTTCCGGGGCTTCAAGGTGCTGGAGACGCGCGGCGCCATCCGCGAAGTGCTGACGCTGGAATACCGCGACGGCCAGATCCTCTATGTCCCCTTGCTCCAGGCGCACAAAGTGAGCCGCTACCTCGGCAGCCCGGGCAAGGTGAATTTGCACAAACTCGGCGGCGTCAAATGGGATAAGGACAAAGAGGCCGCCGCGAAAGGCGTCCGCTCCTACGCCGCCGACATGCTGCGCCTCCAGGCGATGCGCCAATCCCTCCCCGGCATCCGCTTCCCCGCGGATGCCGGGGAATGCCGCACCTTCGTCCGCGCATTCCCGTTCACCGACACGCCCGACCAGAAGCGCTCGACCAAAGAGGTGTTCAACGATATGGAATCCGCCCGCCCGATGGACCGGCTGCTCTGCGGCGACGTCGGGTACGGCAAAACCGAAATCGCCATGCGCGCCGCCTTCAAAGCGGTCGAAGCCGGGTTCCAGGTTGCAGTTCTCGCGCCGACGACCGTGCTGGTACAGCAGCATTTCAACAGTTTCCGCGAGCGGTTCGCGGAATATCCGTTCACTGTCGAAATGATCAGCCGTTTCAGGACCGGCGCGGAACAGGCCGACGTTCTGCGCCGCACCGCCGGCGGCGGAGTCGATATCCTGATCGGAACCCACCGCATCTGCAGCGCCGAAGTGCGTTTTAAAAACCTCGGAATGGTCGTCATCGACGAAGAACAGCGGTTCGGGGTGAAGCACAAGGAAAGGCTCCGCCGCTACCGGGCCGAAGCCGATGTGCTCACCATGTCGGCGACGCCGATTCCGCGCACCCTTTATCTCGCGATGGCGGGCGCACGCGATCTGAGCACCCTCATGACCGCGCCCAAACTCCGGCTGCCCGTAAAAACGGTCATCGCCCCCGAAGAAGACCGCCTGATCGAACAGGCGATCCGCGCCGAACTCGCGCGCGGCGGCCAGATCTATTACCTCCATAACCGTGTGCGCACCATCGAAGAGAAAGTCAAACACCTCAAAGAGCTCGTTCCCGAAGCGCGGTTCGCCTTCGCCCACGGCCAGATGCACGAACATGAACTCGAAGAAGTCATGCACCGCTTCCTGAAAGGAGAGGTCGACTGTCTCGTTTGCAGCACCATCATCGAATCCGGCCTCGACGTCCCCAACGCCAACACCATTTTCATCGAACGCGCCGACCGGTTCGGCCTGGCCGAGCTCTACCAGCTGCGCGGCCGCGTCGGGCGCTGGAAGCACCAGGCCTACGCCTACATGCTGCTGCCGCACAGCCAACTGGTAAGCACCGACGCCCGCAAACGCCTGACCGCCATCCGCCGCTGCTCCAATCTCGGAGCAGGATTCCAGCTCGCATTGCGCGATCTTGAAATACGGGGATCCGGCAACCTCCTGGGCAGCGAACAATCCGGCCACCTCAACACCATCGGATTCGACCTCTACTGCCAACTGCTCAAACAGGAAGTCGCAAAGCTGCGCGGCGAAAAAAGGGACCTCTTCCCGGAAGTCGAACTCGGAATCGATTTCGTCAGCTTCTCGCTCACCGCTCCCGACGGCCAGCTGCCCGCCGCAATCCCCGCGGACTACATCGGCGGCGACCGCCTGCGCCTCGACGCCTACCGGCGGCTGGCCGGCCTCGAAAGCATCGAACAATTGACGGAACTCCAGGAAGAATTGCGCGACCGGTTCGGCGCCCTGCCCCCCCAGGTCAAAAATCTCCTCGACGTAACCGAATTGCGCATTCTCACCGGCTTGGCTCACTACGAACAACTCAACGTCACCGACGGCAAAATCACTCTGAAAAATCCGGGCGGCGTCATCTATCGCGTCGACGGCCGCCAACCCCTGATCAGTTACGCCAACTCCCCCGAATTGCGGCTGAGGCATCTGCGCAAACTATTGTTCGATGCCGTAGCCGAACGCACCGGGACTTAAGACTCCGCCTCAAGTCCCTATTTTTTGGCGCGGAGATAGGCTTCGATGAATTCGTCGAGTTCGCCGTCGAGGACGCCGGCGGTATTGCTGGTTTCAACGTCCGTGCGGAGGTCTTTCACCATTTGGTAGGGTTGAAGGACGTAGCTGCGGATTTGGCTGCCCCATCCGTTTTCGGCTTTTTCTCCGCGGATGGCGTCGGCTTCGTTCCGCCGCTTTTCTTCGGCGAGTTCGTATAGTTTCGCTTTCAGCATTTTCATTGCCGTGGCGCGGTTTTTGTGTTGCGACCGTTCGTTCTGGCAGGCGACGACGGTGCCGGTGGGCAAGTGGGTGATGCGCACGGCGGAGTCGGTGGTGTTGACGTGCTGGCCGCCCGCTCCGCTGGAGCGGTAGGTATCGATTTTGAGTTCAGTTTCATCGATTTCGATATCGATATCGTCGTCGAGAACGGGGAACACGTCTACGGAGCAGAAGCTGGTGTGCCGTCTGGCGTTGCTGTCGAAGGGGGAGATACGAACCAGGCGGTGAACGCCGCGCTCGCCTCTCATATGTCCGTAGGCGAATTCGCCGGAGACTTCGAGGGTGACGCTTTTGATTCCGGCTTCGTCGCCGGGTTGGAGGTCGATCACTTCGTCTTTCCAGCCGCGCCGTTCGAAGAAGCGGCGGTACATGCGGAGCAGGATTCCGGCCCAGTCGCACGACTCGGTGCCGCCGGCTCCGGCATGGATCGAGAAATAGAGACCGTTCCGGTCGAAGGGGCCGGAGAGGAAGCTGACCAATTCGAGTTTATCGACTGCTTTGGCGAGCCTTCTCTGAGCGATTGTGGCTTCTGTGGCGAAGGCTTCATCTTCTCCTGCGAGTTCGATGGCGACAGAGCAATCTTCGACTTCGGCCTGTATTTTGCGATAGGGTTCGATCACGTTCCGGCAGGCGGAGAGCGCGGCAACGGTGGCTTGCGCGTCCTCTTTTTTGTCCCAGAAATCGGGAGCGCTCATTTTTTCTTCGAGTCCGGCGAGTTCTGCTCTGCGTTCATCGATTTTGAGGAATTCGCCGAGGTGTTCCACGCGTTCGGCCAGTTCGCTTTGCTTCTGGTGGAGTTCTTCTATGGAGATCATTTTTTTGCGGCCTCCAATTTCCACATATCGTCGAGCAGGTGCTGGATGTCGTCGAGACATGCGCCGCAAGCGCCGCCCGCTTTGCAGTAATGGGTCACATCCTCGGCTTTGTGGAGTTTATTTTCTTTGGCGACCTTGAGAATTTTCACATCGGTAACGCCGAAGCAGTTGCAGACGATCTGTCCTTCATCGTGGTCGGAATCTTCTTCGAACGGGCTGGCTTCGCCTTTGTAATCGGCGATGGCTTTCTGAAGGGCTTCCATGCCCATGACGGAGCAGTGCATCTTGGCTTCGGGGAGTCCGCCGAGGACGTCGGCGATATCCTGGTTGGTGATTTTCGCCGCTTCGTCGAGGGTTTTGCCTTTGACGATTTCGGTGAGGGCCGAGCTGGAAGCGATTGCGCTGGCGCAGCCGAAGGTTTTGAATTTGGCGTCGGCGATGCGGCCCGCCTCATCCAGTTTGAAGGTGAGTTTGAGGGCGTCGCCGCATGCGGCGTTGCCGACTTCGCCCACGCCGTCGGGATTCTCGATTTCGCCGACGTTGCGGGGGTTCATGAAATGCTCCATGACTTTCTCGCTGTCGTTCCACATAGCACTTTCTCCTATGTTAAAAAAAAATTAAAAACAGCCGCCGCAGGCGGTACAAAGCCCCACCATCGTGGGGTCGCGGTCCAGCGGCGAAACCGCTGGTCGCCCCCTGACGCCGCCGCAGGCGGCTTGGGGCGAAACGCAATTCTTCTATCCTCCGATCAGCAAAAGCGCTGTCTTGCAAAATGAGCGTAGCGAGTTTTGCAAGACGGTGGCGCGTTGCTGCATCCGGAAACCTTTTAATCATAAAAATTGTGGGAGCCTGACAGGGGTCGGGGTCTGTTCGACCTGTCGGTCGAAGCAGACCGTCGCCCGCCGGGTGGCGAAAAATTTCTGGCGAAATTTTCCTTTTTCAGCGTCACCGGCGCGCGAGAAAACTTGAGGCTCCGCCTCAAACTCCGCCAACGGGTTATGCACCCTTTGGAAACCGCACCAGCCGATGGGCTGGACGGGCCGCTGCGCGGCCTTACTCCACAATTGTTAAA
>JAVBSA010000093.1:0-3203 GCA_031556915.1 Victivallis sp. | reverse complement strand
GAAATACCAGCGCGGCGGATAGGCGGTTTCCGGGTCGTTCAGCCATTCGGGACGCGGCCTGGTGTCGATCGGGTGACTGCCGAGGCCGATGCAGTCCTCGAATTTTTTCTGATGATAGATGTCTTCAAGCGTCAGCAGGTAATCGCCCCGGATATGGCGGGTCTCGCGGACGCCGATTTCCGGAACCTGAAGGAGAAAACACTCTTCGAACCCCGGAACCGTGCGGATGCTCTCCATCCAGCGCTCGAGCATATCGGCGATGATCTCTTCGGAGCGGGTCAGGTCTTCCACATTGCACCCGTCCATATCCCTCACGCTGGGGCAGCAGAGCGTCACCACGCCGGGGGTGGGCAAATTGTAGACCTGGAACCGTGCCGGGTGATCTTCGCGGATCACGTCGATGGTGGCCATTTCGTTCTTCTCGAAGCGCTCCCGCGCCTCTTCGTAGGTGAATCGGGCGAAAGGTTGTTTCTTGAAATGTTCGGGGTGTTCCTTCAGCCAGTCGAAGGTCTTCCGCAGTTCGACGTTTCCGACCTTGAACATGACTCCGACGGGATGCATTTCCCCGATTTTCGCCTGGCTTGCGCAGAGGTCGTCTTCGGTGACGCCGACCGTGTACGCCGCCCCGGCCCGGACGGAGAGATCGCCGTCGCCGGTGGCGTCGATGAACTGGGCGGCGGGCAGGACCTGGCGGCCGGATTTGGATTCCAGAACGACGCCGAGAATCCGGCCGCCTTCGCGGACCACGTCGGCGAGGTGGGAGTGAAGGCGGAGTTGGACTCCGGCCTCCTTCATCATCTGGAACAGGATGCGCTTGAAATCCTCCGAAGAGGTAAAGACGTAGCTGCCGACCGTGCCGGAATTGCCGACCCCATATTTCCGGTCGATCAGGCGCCGGACGATCTCCATGGTGATTCCCCCGGCGATATGGAGTTCTTCCGGACTGTTCTCCAGAGTTTTCAAGTCCGCCGCGTGCAACTCCGGCTGGCCGGAAAATTTGGTGAACATGGTGATTCCGGCGTTGCCGGCGGTCAGCATTCCGCCGAGATATCCGCGGCTTTCGACCAGCACGACCCTGGCTCCGTTCCTGGCGGCCGCGAGGGCGGCGACCACACCGGCGGTCCCGCCGCCCGCGACGACGACATCAACGGGTGGCAATACTTCCGCGCGGACTTCCGTTACGTATTCTTTTCCCGGTATCAACATTTTTCATCCTTTGCTGTTGGCGAGGGGTTCCATGTCATTTATTATAGTCAATCCCGCCCGAAAAGCAATAGGACAAAATAACAATTGACCTTACAAATTCACTTTCACAAAATGATTGGAGAAACCGCTGATCGTTTCCATATAAAAAACATGCAACAATATTTTTGCAGAAACGTTCAATTATGTTTGACATATTGACATTTCTCCGGTATAATTAAATATGAAATACAGAACAGGAGCAACACCATGCTTTCGATAATCAAACAGTCTTCCCTTACGGACATTGCCGAGGAAAAAATATACAATTATTTGCGCGACAGCGATTTGAAGCCCGGCGACAGCTTCCATGGCGAAAAAGAACTCGCGGAGATGCTCAGCATCAGCCGCCCCGTGATCCGCGAGGCATTGAGCCGGCTGCGGATGATCGGCCTCCTGGAGTCGCGCAAACGCCGCGGCATCGTGATCGGCAAGCCGACCATTTTCGAGACTCTCGGGAAAATGCTTGAGCCGCAATTCCTCTCCGACGACGAACAGCGCGATCTCTTTCACCTGCGGCTGACCATCGAACAGGGGCTGGCCGACGCGCTGGCCGAAAACATCACCCGGCAGGATCTCGACGCGCTGGAAAAAATCGTGGCGGAGGAAGAGCGCGCCCCCGCCGACTACGCTTTGTTCCTCGACTGCGACCGCCGCTTTCACCTGAGGATCTATCAGGCCACCCGGTGCGATTCGCTGCTGTCGCTCCAAAAACTGCTGCTGCAATTCTTCAGCGATCCGGAGAGCCGGCGAAAGGCCGCTTCCCCCCGTTTCGCGCACCGGTTTGAAGACGAAGACCAAATCTCGCACCGCGATCTGCTCGAAGCGATCCGGCTCCGCGACCCCGAGGTGTTTCAACGGGCCATGCGCGGCCACCTGAAAATCCACCGGAACCGGAAGGACAACTGACCAAAATCACCCATCCATTATGAAAGAAATGAATCATGGAATTTTATGAAGAGCCCCCCCGGAAACTGCGGGTTGAAAAAGAGTTCGACGTCATCGTCGCGGGTGGCGGCCCTGCCGGATGCGCCGCCGCCGTCGCCGCCGCCCGGCACGGAGCCTCGGTGCTGGTGATCGAAAAGGATGGCTATCTCGGCGGCGCGACCGTTTCGCAGTACGTCATGCCGGTCCTCAGCATGAACGGGGTCGACCTTCAGGGAATCTGGCACGAATGGATGCATGAACTCTCTGCCCTCGGCGGCGTCGGCGACCTCGCCGCCCGCCGCGGGCGCAAGGTGGATGGTTCCGTCGACGGCGAGCTGGTCAAGTACGCCTGGGACAGACTGCTCGCCGAAGCCGGGGCGGCCATTCTGCATCACGCCTGGGTAGCGGACGTCATGAAGAACGGCTCCGCCGTCACCGGGGTCATCCTCGAAACCGTGGCGGGGCGCACGGCCGTCGCGGGGCGGCGGATCATCGACTGCACCGGCGACGGGATCGTCGGCGCGATGGCCGGAGTCCCCTGGGAACAGGGGGACGGCAAAAGCAAGTGCGCCATGGCGGTCACCAAACCCTTCCGCCTCGGCAACGCCAGGATGCCCGGGGATTTCCCCAATGAAGCCTATTTTGACAAGATCGATTCCGACTACGCCGCTTCGATGGCGAAAGGCGAATTCACCGATCCGATCATCACCTCGGGGCGGATCGTCCGCTACCTCAAAGCGTGGACCCGCCCGTATGCGAGGCGGCCGGAGATGCTGGTCGGCGGCCCCTCGCGGATTCTCGGAGTCGATCCGCTCGATCCCTGGCAGCTCTCCGAAGCCGAGCGCGCCGCGCGCCGCCAGATCTGGCAGGTGAAGGATTTCTATATCAAGTATTGCCCGGGCTGTGAAGAGGCTTACTTTGCGGACAGCTCCAACCATATCGGGGTGCGTTCCACCCGGCGGCTCCAGGGAATCGCCCGGGTGACGAAAGAGGATGCGTTCGAACTCCGCAAAAATCCGTTCTCCGTCGCCCGT
>JAVBSA010000270.1:0-4231 GCA_031556915.1 Victivallis sp. | reverse complement strand
ATCGTCGATATCGGCGGCGGCACGACGGAGGTGGCGGTGATTTCACTGTCCGGCATCGTCGGAGCCAAGAGTGTCCGCGTCGGCGGCGACGAGCTCGACGCCGCCATCACCCAGCACCGGCGCAAAGTCTACACCCTGATGATCGGCGAACTGACCGCCGAGCAGATCAAGATCCGCATCGGCAGCGCATATCCCGTCAAGGATGAGGAAACGCTCGATGTGAAGGGGCTCGACCTGGTCTCCCGCGTGCCGAAAACCGTCCGCATCAGCGCGGCCGAAATCCGCATGGCGCTCCAGGAGCCTGTCACCACCATCATCGAAGCCGTCCGGGCCACGCTCGAACGCTGTCCCCCCGATCTCGCGGCCGACCTGATCGACCGCGGAATCATGCTGGCGGGCGGCGGAGCGCTGCTTGCCGGATTGGATAAACTTTTAACTGAGGAAACCGGGCTGCCCGTGTTCATCTCCGAGGAGCCGCTCAATGCGGTCGCCCGGGGAACCGGAGTCATGCTCCAGGCTGACAGCATCTGGTCTGCTTGAACATTATGAAAATCGATCCTGCTTCCCTTCGCCTCGTCACCGTCGCCGACCGGAAAAAATTCCAGGCGCTGATGGAAAAGTACCCGAGCCAGAGCTGCGAGTGCAGTTTTGCCAACCTCTTCATGTACCAGGAGCCTTACGAAATCAGGTTTCTTGAGGTCGGCAAACGCATCGTCGTTTATGAAGGCGCCAGCCGCGCCATTCATTATCCGCTCGGCGCCCCCACGGCGCCGGAGGAGTTGAAGGTGATCAACGACGCCTTCATTGCCGCCGGTCTCTCCGACGGCGGAATCTACGACGTTCCGGAGGAATTTCTGGATAATTACCATGATTGCGACGAGTTTTTCGATATCGAGTATGACGAAGGCGCCATCGATTATCTCTATTCCATCGAACGGATTGCGACGTTTTCCGGCCCCAAGCTGCGCAAAAAACACAATCTGGTCAAACAGTTCCAGACCAACTGGCCCCATGCCGAAGTCCGCAAAATCACAGCGGACGAAATTCCGGCGGCGGCCAAGCTGGCGCGGGAACTCAACTCCCGGTTGCCGAACTGCGAGTTTCTGGAAGAAGAGAACATGGCGATGAAACGCGCCTGGGAGAATTTCGAGGATCTCGGCCTGGCCGGAATCATCCTCTACGCCGAACCGGATTTCCCGGCCGGCCTCTCCATTTACAGCATGCTCAACCCCGAGACGGTTGACATCCACTTCGAGAAAGCCGACCACACCGCCAAAGGAGCGCCCCAAACGCTTACCTGGCAGCTGGCGATCGCGCTTCGCAACAAAGCGAAGTTCATGAACCGCGAACAGGACATGAACGAAGAATCGCTCCGCCACGCCAAACGTTCCCTCGACCCGGAGCGTTTCTTCAAACGCTACTTCCTCCGCTCGGCAGAGTAAGAGCTTATCAAGGAGGGGGAATACCCCGCCCCTCGGGGCGTTAGACGCTGACGCGTTTGCGGAGCGCCTACAGGGGATAGCAGGTTAAGTCGGACATGTCCAATGCTCTTCACTTAACGGGAAATGCCATTTTTTTTGACCACGAAACACACGAAAAACACGAAAAAATTCAGAAGAAAAAATTTTCGTGTTTTTCGTGTTTTTCGTGGTCCTCTAAATGAAGAGTATTAGTCCGACATGTCCGACCCGTGCCTGATTGCCGATGGGGCTTCCGCGAACGCGTCAGCGTGATGGAAACCTAGTAGGGCCGGTCTCGATACCCCGCCCCTTGGGCCTCAGAGCTTCATTGGTTGATAAGCTCTGAGAGCTCTCCCGCGCTACTCCGCCAAGAGGCGCTTTGCCCTCCCCAAGTTCCCGGGGGTCAGCGTCGGCGGCGATTGCCGAGGATGATGGCGAGGAGGGCGAAGATGATGATGCCGAGGATGACGCGGAGGGCGGCGCGGTTGCTGCCTTCTGCGGGTTGCGGCTGTTGAATGGTTTGTTCCTTGAGTTGTTGGCCGGTTACCTGTTCGGCTTGTTGTTGCCGTTGGCGGGCGCGTTCAAGGGATTTTGCGACTTGTTGTTCGTACTCTTTGCGGAGTTCGGGATCTTTGAGATTTTCCGCGATCATATTGCGGAGCTTTTCATTGGGGGAGGGGGCGAGGTCGAACTTTTTGGTGAGTTCGGCGTGGGTTCGGGCGATCTGGCCGACGGTTTCCGGGGTGGGGGTCCAGTAGCCTTTGCGGACGGATTCGAGCATGATTCCGGTCATTTGCTGAAGGGCGGCGGGGTTGTGCTCTTCGAAATGGGCGCGGATGTCGAGATTGAGTTTATCGTCGACATACACTTCTTTGTATTCCTGCCAGAGATGGTCTTCGATCATATCCGGCTTCATGACTTCCCAGCCGAAGGTGTTCCGGAAGACTTCCACGAAGCTGCCGGTTCCGGCGGCTCCTTCTTTTTTCATTTCCGTGATGTACTTGGGGTTGAGCACGGTGCTGCGTGCTTCGACCATGGCGGCTTCGCCGGCCTCCTGGACTTTGGGGCGGCCGGGGGTGCGGAGGTCGTTGAAGTATGCGCTCGCGTCTTTTCCGGTGACGTGCCGTGCCGCGAGGCTGATTCCGCCGGTGAATTCGTAGACGTGATCAAGCGAGAGCGGGCCCCAGCTGTTGGAGGAACGCGACTGTACGACGGTGTCGGTGTTGATGAGGGCCGCTTTGAAGACGCCGGGGATGTGTTCGCCCCAGTGTTCGTCGGTGTAGAGGGCTCCCATGTTGTTGAGGTAGACTTCGGCGATGGCGCCGGTGTCTTCCCAGGAGCCGCTGTTCTGGGCCATGCCGGTGACTCCGGCGCCGAAGTTGCCGTTGACTCCGCCGAAGATGCGGGCGTTGCCGAGGCTTTTGGCCTGTTCCGGCGACATGCCGTTTTTGATGAGGGCTTTCGTGATTTCGAGCGTGCCTTCGCGGACGAAGTTGCCGAATTCGCCTTCGGGATCCATGGCGGCGAGACGGACGGCTTTATCGATGAGCTTCATGCGGCTGGTCGCCGCGCCCCGGAATTGGCCGGAGGTCTGGACGACGACGTCGATGCGCGGGCGTTTGAGGTCGGCGAGCGGAATGAGGCGAACGTCCTGAACCCTGCCGCGCGAATCCCAGATGGGTTCCACGCCGAGGAGGAAAAAGATTTCGCCGATGTTGACTCCCTGGGTGCGGATGAATTCGCCGCCCCAGAGGGAGAAGGCCACTTTTTTCGGATATTCGCCGGTTGATTTGAGTTTGGCTTCGATCAACGCTTCGGCGAGGGCCCGGCCGACGGCGTAGCTTTCGCGGGTGGGGGTGCGTTCCGGGTCGATTCCGTAGAGGTTTTTGCCGGTGGGCACGGTGTCGGGGTTCAGCACGGGGTCGCCGCCGGCGGTAGCGGCGAGGTAGCCGCCAGAGAAGGCGTTGAGGATGGCGGCGAGCTCCGCCTCGGTCGATTGCAAGAGATCTTCTTTGGCGCGGAAGGTGATTTCTTCGGGTTCCGGTTTGGCTTTGGGGGCGCGGCGCTGCACGCCGGGCATTCCCTGCGGCCTGCCGCCGCCCTGTCCGCCCATCTGCCGCATGGCGGCGGCCATTTCAGGCGGCATTTCCCGACCGTCGGGGAGCTTGCCCGACTGCATCATTTGACGCATTTCTTCCTGCGAGGCGTCGGGGTGGCCTGCCGGGGGTGTTTTCTTGAATTTTTCCGGGTTGACGAGCGCTTCTCCGGCCCGGGCGTTGGCTTGGGCGAGATAGGTTCCGGTGAAGAAGTGGAGGTCTTTGCGCTGTTCCTCTTTGACTTTTCCCGCTTCGAGATCGGCCTTGAACAGCGCGTCGGCGATGGCGTCGACGGTCATCAGTCTGGCGGTCTCATCGGCTTCTTCCACGGAGTAGGGGCGGCCGATCACATACATGCCGCGGTTGACCTTGGACGCCTGGATTTCTTCCAGGTAGTTGTGAATTCGGCCGAGGTCTTCGGCGGTCAGTTTGCCCGCGGTGAAGTCGGCGGAGAGCTTGAGGTCGCGGTCGTAATGTTCCCGCACGGCGATTTCGATGATATTTTTGGCGTATTCCGCCTTGAGCATGGGATTCTCGGCGATTTCGTAGTTCTCGATTTTTTCGTGAAGCTCGTTGAGCGCGCCGTAGCCATCCGCCTGCATAAAGGGGGGAGTGAGGTGGCTGACCATGGTCGCATAGCTGCGGCGCTTGGCGATCTGCGCCTCGCCGATGTTG
>JAVBSA010000482.1:0-5519 GCA_031556915.1 Victivallis sp. | reverse complement strand
AACCGTCCGCCCCGCACCGCAGCTTCAACTCGGGGTTGACGATGTACATGGGGGCGACCGCTTTGCTCACCTCCATCGGGGTCCGGTCGGAGGAAAGCTTGGCGAGCGCGTTCGCCAGCCCGTTGGGATTCCGGGTGAATTCCACCGCCGAAGCGTCGGCGAGGTATTCGCGCTGGCGGCTCATCGCCATCTGGATCAGCGCGGTGATGAGCGGCGAAAGGATCGCCAGCACGATTCCGACGATCATCAGGATCGCACCCGCGCCGTTGTCTTGGCTGTCGCGGCGGCGGCCGCCGCCGGTCCAGAAGGTCGTCCGCAAAAACATGTCGCTCAAAAGCACGATCGCACCCGCCAGGATGGCCATCAGCATGGTGTAGCGGATGTCGAAGTTGCGGACATGCGCGATTTCGTGCGCCATCACCCCCTGCAATTCGTCGCGGGTGAGCTTGTCGCGCAGCCCGGTGGTGATCGCCACCGCCGCGTGCTGCGGGCTGTTGCCGGTCGCAAAGGCGTTGGGCGACTCGGTTTGGATCAGAAAGAGGCGCGGCATCGGGATTCCGGCCGCGATGGCCATCTCCTCGACCACGTTGAAGAGCTGCGGATCGTCCTCCTTTTTGATCTCGCGTGCGCCGGAGAGCGCCATAAGCGTGTCTCCGCCCGCAAACCAGGCGAAGAGAAAGACCACGACGGCGGTGACGGCGGCGATGACGATCCCCATCCGGTAATCCCGGAAAGCGCCGCCGAAGACGGCGCCGAGCACCAGGAGAAGTATGAACATTCCGGCCATCAGGAAAAAGCTGTTGCGTTTATTGGCCGCAATCAGCTGAAGGTAGGTTTTCCGTTCTTTCATGGACGGCTCAGAACTTCACTTTCGGCGCTTCGCGTTCGGCGGAGTCGGTGATCTGCCAGAGCTGGGCGTCGGTAAAGCGGAACATGCCCGCAATGACGTTGGCCGGGAACACCGCGATCGCCGTGTTGAAATGGGTCGCCGTGTCATTGTAATGCTGGCGGGAGAACGAAATTTTGTTTTCCGTGGAGGTCAGTTCTTCCTGAAGCTGCATGAAGTTTTCGTTGGCGCGGAGCTGCGGATAGGCTTCCACCGAAACCATGAGCCCCTTGAGGGCGCCGGTGAGCATATTTTCCGCCTCGATCTTTTCGCCGGTGCCGGAAGCGGCCATGGCGGCGCTGCGGGCTTTGGTGACGTTTTCGAACACCGAGGATTCGTGCCCGGCGTAACCTTTGACGGTTTCGACCAGGTTCGGGATGAGGTCATAGCGGCGTTTGAGCTGCACGTCGATCTGGGACCAGGCGTTGTCGACCTGTTTCCTGGCGCGGACAAGGTTGTTGTACATGCCGATGAGCACAAAAACGAAGATGACGACGACGACAAGAATGATGATTCCGACGATCATGTGGATCCTCCTGTTGCTTGTTAAAGTTGAAACTGTTATACTATAGGTCTTCTATAATGAAAATCAAACGCCCGCAACGATTTTTACCCGGAATCGGTCGTCGCGCGCCGAGAGGTCCATCGCGTCTTCGGTACTGAGGTGCGAATAGTCCACTTTTTTGAGATAACTCCGGCAGAGGGCGGCCGTTTGTTCCATCTCCTCCGCCGTCGGGCGGCGGTAGGGTTCTCCCGGAATCGGGATGTAACCCATGATGTGGAACGGGATATCCGGCGAAATCGCGCTGAGGAAGCGCATCAGCCCTTCAAACTCATCGAGCTCGACCAGCCCGGGAATGTAGATCATATTGGCCGCCATCTCCAGCCCGGCATCGCACGCGGCCTGGAAGTTGCCGTAGATAAGCGATTTGGGCTTGCCGGTGATCCCGAGGTGAAGCGGGTCGCTCCACGCCTTGAAGCCGACGTTGCCGCCGTCGAGAAAGGGGAGCGGCAGTTTGCTGCCGTTGGTGTGGCCCAGCCGGGTGACGGCGCAAAGCTCCTCTTTGGCGAAACGGAGCAGCTCCGGCAGATCGGCGGAAACGGTCGGTTCGCCGCCCATGAAATAGACCCGTTCGGGAGAAAGCTGCCGCAGAACCTCCTTGAGTTCGGCGACGGAGAGAAATTTCTCCGGCCTCGGGAAGGCGTGCCCCGGAGTTCCCCCTGCCCCGCTCCGGAGTTTGTAGCTGCAAAAAGGACAGCGGAAGGTGCAACCGTAATTGTGGAGCGTGGCGAACCGGCGCTCTTCATGATAGGTGACGCGAAAAAAAGCCATGTTATTTCTCCTCGGGGAAAAGTTTTGAGCGGAGCGCCTTGACCGCGGCGGCCGGGGCGGCGCCCTCCAGGAACCCGATGCGGTCGAGCGGGTGGATCCGGTTGTTTCTGACGGCAGGCAAGCCGGAAAAGCCGGGGCGCGCGGCGATCTCTCCGGCGGTGGTTTTGTCCGACAGGAAAAAGATCACTTCGGGCTCGGCTTTCAGAATGTGTTCGGGCGACAGCGTGCCCGAAACCGGGAGAACCGCCCCGATGTTTTCGCCCCCCGCAAGGGTGACCAAGTCGTGGTAATAAGAGTTTTGTCCGATCGATTTGTAAGGGGCGTAGAGCTCGAAATAAACCCGGGGCCGGCGAACGGTTTCCGGCAAGGGGGGCGGGAGATCGGCGTCGTACGCTTTCAGATAGGCTTCGCCCGCCTTTTCGCACCCGGCGAACTTCGCTACGGAACGCACGAATTCCGGAAAGGCCGCCAACCGGATCGGGGGGACGGCGAGAACGGCGATTCCACGCTGTTCGAAAAGGCGCCTGGAGGCGGCCTGATATTCCCAGACGACCGCGCGGTCGATGCCGAGTTTGACAATCGCCTCCTCCGAAAGCGCGCCGTCCTTGCCGGGGCACGGAAGATGTTCCGCGCCGGGAACGGAACGGCCGTAACTGTCCACCGCCGCCAGGTTGCCGAAACGGAGCAGGAGACCGGTTGCCGCCGAGCACGAGGAATAGACTTCGGCAAAAGCGCTGCCGCCGATCAGGAACAATGCCGCCAGGAAGAGTTTACAGTGCCGCAGTGCCATCCCAGCTACCCGGAATATGCCAGTAGTGCCACGGAACTTCTTTCAGTTTGAGCGTGGAGACATGGCCGTCGATGAAAAGCGCGTTGAATTCCAACGCCGCTTCGTTGTGGCGGTAAGAAATGTATTTCGCGTAACCGTTGTTGGGATCGGGATCCCCGGTCGTGCCGCCGTAGTAATATTTGGTGCTGTCGGCGAGCCAGATGCATTCGCCCGGGCGGCGGATCCGGCTTTCCGGAATGGGGTACCAGAAACTCATGGCACCGGAATCGGTCCCCAGCCGGAAATAGCCGACACCGTAACTGAGCAGAGAGAGGTCCGCGGTACCCGTGGCCGCGATCGGCTGCGGTTCCTTGTCGGAGGGACAGAGCCAGACCGGCGTTCCCTTTTCGACGAGATAAGGCGAAAGAAAGTCCACATAGCGCCTGACCGGCCCCCCGGCATAGATGGCGGGCGTGCATTTCCAGTCCGCAACGTACAGACCGAGGGCGAATCCGATCTGGCGTTCATTGCCGAGGCAGGAGGTTTCGCGCGCCTTCTCCCGGCTCCGGTTGAGGGCGGGCAGCAGCATCGAAGCCAGTACGGCGATAATCGCGATCACGACCAGAAGTTCAATCAGGGTGAAACAGTGTTTATTGCTTGACATGCGGATAATATACCGCCGCCAACGAGGGAAAGCAACCGTTTTCAGAAAAAATAATATTACTTTTTAAAAATTCGTAATACTGAACATCTATTGGACGTGTTCGCCGGTGGTGCTCATGGTGAGCTCGGCATGGAGGACTCCGCGCAGGCGTTTGATCGCGTTGGCGGTCTCCACAATCCGGTCGCCGTTACCGCGAAACATCACCATTTCGGCACAGACCTCATGGCTGATATGGACGTGGGTCGAGGCGAGGATGTGCTCCCCGCAGTGATGCTGCAGATCGACCAGTTTTTCGGTCAGGCCGCGCTGGTGGTGGTTGTAGATCATGGTCAGCGTGGCGATCACTTCGCCGCCGGCCTCCCACTGCTTCCGCGTCATCTGCTCCCGGATCAGGTCGCGGATGTACTCCGACCGGTTTTCGTACCCCTTGGCCGCAACCAGCCCGGAAAGGGTTTCAAGCAGCGGTTCCTCAAGCGACAAACTGACCCTCACCAGTTTCGATTCCTCTTTTCTCATGATTGCAGCGGAGCCTTTTCGCGTACTTTTTTGAAGAGCGTTTCCAGGTCCAGCCCGCAGCCGGGGTTGTGCTCCAGATAGAAGCGGAGCACTTCGCGCAACTCTTCATCGCCGGTCTGGAGGTCGAGGAAGAACGTCCCGAGGTCGTAGATCATAAAATAACGGAACAGGAATTCCGGAGTTGTCATGAAACGGCAGCTCGCCACGTCGATCCAGGTGACGTCGACCTCGCCGTTGCCGGCCGGTTTCCAGAGAAAGTTATACGGCCGCGCCGCCTTGTGAAAGCAGTGGATCGAGTGCAACATGGCGAGATACCGCAGATTCTTGCGGATGAAGCTCGTCGCCTCCGGCGTGTTTTGCAATGCTTCGCCGGGGCGGAAAACGCGCCCATCCTGGCAGCCTTCCGCAAAGACGGTACCGAGATACGAGGCGTTGTAACGGAAGTTCTTCCGTTCGTCGCCCGCCAGGATCAGCGTCGCCATCGGTATGCCCAGCTCCTTGAAGGCGCGGTAGTTGGCCGCTTCCAGCGTGGTCTTGGTGCAGCGCAGGGCGTAACGCAGCGGCTTGGTTCCCCTGGCGGATTTGAACACGATGGTCGTTCCGCCCAGTTCGGCGGGCAAGTCGAGTTTGACCACGCGCTTGTGGCGCGTCGCCCAGATCTCCTCGCCGCGGCGGAAAAAGTCGGGATCGGCCAGGTAAAGCTTGCGCACCGCCTCAAATTCCGGCGGGGAAAAACACCAGCTCGAACGGAAGTTGATTCCCATCGAAAGCAACGCGCGCAACTTACGGCGGCCCGGAAAAACCCTGTCCCAAAATGAAATCATAGAAATCCATCGTCTTTTTTAACTGTAAAGCAAATCGCTGAAAATGTAGCCGCACTTAACGGGAAATGCAAGTTTTTCGGTTGTTTTTAGTGGAAAAACATCACAAGCGCCAATTGCAAAACTACTTTTCCGTCATGATTTCGAACAGAATAAGAGGAAAAAACATCACGATTGGCTTGGCGGTTTCCAGATGAAAATTTTCGTTTTGAACTGCCATCAACTGAATTTTTCGTTTTTCATGCCCCCGGTCCCAAGTGATGGAAAAATGCCTTTCCCGCTCCAAAAGAGTTTTTTCCTTAACGTTAGAATGGCAATTCTTTATGGCGCCAATTCTTTTTACCATGCCGAACGAAATCACCAGGGACTCGATAACCGACCCGGCTTGCCCGTTTCTTGCGCAAAAAATCTCTTCAGGCAATCGAACAGCTCCCGTCACTTATCCGTCACTCACGATTTTTGACGGATTTAGTTTTTATGCCAGACGGGTTCCACGGTTCCATACTCCTATTTTTTTTTAGGACCATTAC
>JAVBSA010000050.1:0-4029 GCA_031556915.1 Victivallis sp. | reverse complement strand
GGGCTCGCCGAACAGCGCAAGGCGTTTGAAGCGCAGTTGAAGGCGATGGAAAAAGATGCCGCAACCCGTTCCGAAGCGCAGATGATCCGCCTCAAAGAGGAGTTCGCCAAAAAACAGCAGGAGGAGCTCAAACGGCTCATGGATGAGCACGCGAAGCAGATCGGCCAGCTGAAGGCGGCGCTGGATGCGGGAGTGCAAAAGGCCGACAGCGAGCGTACTGCGGCGGGCAAGGCGGAGTTGGAGGCGAAACACAGGGAGCTCGAGGAGCTCCGTGCCCGGATCAAGGAGCTGGAAGTGCTCCGCAAGGAGCCGGTGAAGCCGGAACCCGCGAAGCCGGAGCCGGCCGAATGATTGCCGGGCTCGGTACGGACATTGTGGAATGCGCCCGGATCGCACGGATGCTGGAGAAGCACGCCGATGCGTTTCGCGAGCGGATCTATTCCGCCGCCGAGCTGGAGACGGCGAAGGTGCGGCGGGATTCGCTCTCTTTCTACGCCGGGCGCTGGGCGGTCAAGGAGGCGGCGGCCAAGGCGCTCGGCTGCGGGATCGGGCGTCACTGTGCGTTCACCGAGGTCGAGGTTGTGAATGACGAGCTTGGGGCTCCCTCGCTGAAATTGAGCGGGGAAGCCGCCAAATACGCGGAGTCGCGCGGCGGCGGGAGTTTTCATGTGAGTTTAAGCCATGAAGAGGCCTATGCCGTTGCCGTGGTGATCTGGGAAAAATGAGTATTTTTGCTCTTTACTGGACGTTTTTTCAATTCGGGCTGCTTTGCTTCGGCGGGGGGTATATGCTTGTTCCCCTGCTTTCAGCGGAGCTGGTTGGACCGGGCCGCCCCTTGGGAGCCTCGGAGTTCGCCAACCTGGTATCGATTGCCCAGGTGACGCCGGGGCCGATCGGGATCAACACCGCCACTTACGTCGGGTTCACGCAGCTGGGGGTGGCGGGGGCGGTTGTGGCGACGCTGGGGATTGTGACGCCGGCGTTATTTCTGGTGATTCTGGCGGTGAAGGGTTTGAAGCGCTACGAGTCGAGTGTGTGGGTACGCGGATTTCTGGCGGGGATGCGTCCGGCGTCGTTCGGGCTGGTTCTGGCGGCGGCGTGGATTTTTTCGGAGCTGTCGATTTTTGCCGGGGGGCGGTTTTACTGGGGCTGCGCGGTGATTGCGGCAACGACGACGGTGCTGATGCTGAAGACAAGGGTGCCGATGCATTATTTGCTGTTGGGCTCGGCGGTGGCGGGGGCGCTGGTCTGTCGTTGATCGGGTAACAAAAAAAGAAAACCGCGAAGCGGCAAAAAAGGCCGCAACGCGGCCCGGCCCCACCATCGTGGGGTCGCGGTCCAGCGGCGAAACGCTTTTAAAGCTCCCGCCGAAGGCGGCAACTTTAAAAAGCCCGTCTCCAACGGGCGAAACGCAATTCTTTAACCGTCCATTCAGCAAAAGCGCCGGCGCTTTTTTGGCGCGAAGCAACAAAAAAGTGACAGTGGCGCGTTGCTGCACTGGGCTTTATCGAACTGCGACCACACCGAAGAGACAGCGGTTGGAGTGGCGCTCCGGGTTCGAGGTCCAGGAGGTTTCCGAATCCGCCTTCTGTCCCGGTTTGGCGTCGTTGATCTTGAGATCGAAGCCGAATTCAGACCCGAAGAACTTCGCCGGAATCCGAAACGTGACCGAATACCCTTGCGCGTCGATCGTTTCTTCCATGCCGATCTCCTTCAGCTGAATCGGAGAATCCTGCTTGAACAAGCCGGTCAGGCGTTTTCCCGGCGCGAGGCGCGGCTGATAGAACAGCCGGAAAGTATTGACGGTATAAGCTCCGGAATGTTTTTCCGCAAAATCGCCGGGGGCGAGATCGAAGAAGAATTCAACGCTGTCCTGTTCCCATATCTCCCGGTTGGCCGGATCGCGCCCGGAGTCGGTCGCATCTTCGACCCGGACTGACAGATTGAGGAAATCCTTTTCCATCCGCATGGCCGCCCGGGCATTCGGCAAAGCGATCCGGCCCGGCAATTGCAATGTTTTCTCCGGCGGCTCCACCCGAATCGGATAATTGACGACCGCGCCTTGAACGAGAATGCGGACTCCCGCGGGGGAATCGTCCTTGTCCAGCACTTTCACCGGTATGCTCACATCGATTTTTCCGTTTGGCGGGACAACGCAGCCGACCAGGCCTTTCGCTGTAAAACCGCCGCCGTGAAATCCGGCTTTGACCGGCAGCGCTCCGGCGGAATGGTTGTAAAGCGTAAAGCACACTTTGCCGTCGACGATCCGGCCGCGCTCACTGACGCTGATCGCGCGTTCCTGTGTAATCGGCAAGGCTGCGATTTTTTGGAGGAAATCCGCTTCGGAGAGTTTGCCGGGGAAGAGATAGAGCACCTCCGCCGCCACGGGGAGCAAGCCGGGCTTGACCGGATTTCCGAACACGTCCAGGAGTTCGAGCCCGGAGAAATCGCCCTTCAGCCCTTCACGCTTCATCGCGTTCCAGAACGCGGCCATGACTTCCCCGTTTTTCCGCCGGAACGCATACACGATCACGTTGGAATCGGGCTTGTATTTGCCGATGACTTTGCCGCCCTCGAGATAACGGGCCAGAAAGTTGAGCGCGACGAAATTGCCGTTGGGAATCCATTCGCAGTTGGCTTCCGGCATATGAACTTTGTTCAGTTCCGGCAGCAGCGGGTTTGAGAACAGGGAATCCTCGTGCAGCGCGGTCGATTGGGCGAGGCCTTCGCCGAGGTCGGTCAGGAACCGCGCCGCAACCTGATCGGGATTGCATTGGAACGGCGGACTTTGCGGCTTGTCCGCGTCGTAGACAAAATAAAGCTCGCTGTTCCAGACAGGAAAGCCTTGAACCTGTTTGCGGACTTTCTGCAAAAAAACGTCGGCCGGGGTGACCGAGGAGAATTCCCGGCCGGCATACGGATGCAGCGAGGCGATGTCCATAAATTTGCCGCCCCCGGCTTTGAGAAAATCTCCGGTGAACCGGTCGGTCGACGCGCCGAGGTCGCTGGTGACGCAAATGCCGACCACCTTGGCGGCGGGGTCTGCTTTCTTGATTTCTTCATACGCGCTTTTGCAGTAGATGAGATAATCTTCCGCGCTCATAAAACCGTTGGCTTCGTTGAAGATTTCGTAGTGGGTGATCCGCCCCTTGTAATGCCGGGCGACCGTGCGCACGTAAGTGCGCCACAGCTCTTCCGGCGGCAGGAGTACCCCCCGTTCTTTGGAGATGCTCCAGGCATAGGCGGGAAAATCGGTCACCGGCCGGCAGAGAGGGAGCACCCAGTCCGGCCACTGGCGCGGAGCCCAGCTTTCACTGCCTTTCGGGGATTGGAGCGGGTTGAACCTGCCCAGGTTCGAAAGAATTTTGATGTTGTGCTTTTCATAGAGTCCCAGGCGGTAGTCCGAGAGAGAAAAATCCCACTTGCCTCTTTCATTTTCGAGCAGGAACCAGGAAGTGACTTCATATCCAGCGTCATGCTCCCGGACGAGGCGGCAGCCCATCGAGGCGAGAATTTCCGGATAGGTTTCCACCGGCGCATTCCGTACAAGCAGGCCTTTTTTCGGGGATATCGGATACCAGTCGACAAAAATTGCGCCGTTGAAGCCGACGCAGAAATCCTTGTCGAGATCGATGGGGCCGGCGGTGTATTTGCCGATGACGGAGAAGATTGCACCGAGCTGTTTCTCCATGCCCGGCATCTCCAGCGATGTCCGGAACGTGCCGTATCGGGAGGCGGGAATTTCGATGGAAACACTCTTTTTGCCGCCGCTTGGGAGTTCCGCGGATATGGGAGCCGAAAAAACGGTTTTTCCGGAAAATTGCTCTTTCACGAGAATGTTCCCTTTCCCCGCAAACGAAGTGTTACCCGGATTGTGGAATTGCACCGTCAACGGAATGCTTTTCGTTTCTTCCTTGACGAAAACGCTTTTCGGGAGGGTCTGCGCGCATTCGGCCGGAGAGTCCGGGGATGTTCCTTTTTCGAAGACCTCGATTTTATCCACCCGGATCGTGAACGACTGAATCGGGT
>JAVBSA010000431.1:0-2640 GCA_031556915.1 Victivallis sp. | reverse complement strand
AGAGCTTATCCCGGTTATTCCATTTCGTCTTGCAGGGTGAAATCGAATATCTCGGCTGTATTTTTGATCAGGCCGGAGCATTCGCCGGGATCGAGCCTGTACCGGAACGGGGTGATGCCGTGAAATGCCTTGAATTGGCGGATGAAATAGTTGGTGCTGTTGAAGCCCGTTTGCCGGGCGACTTCGGAGATGTTGTATTCCGGATTCAGCAGGAGAAGCCGCGCCTCCCGCATTCGGAGCGCAATTAAGAATTGCCTGGGGCTGATTCCGAACCGATTACGGAACAACTGGTTGAGGAGGCTGACGCTGATGTGGCATTCCCGGGCGAAATCCCTCACCGAGAGATCCTCGCGGAATTTATTCTGCATCGCTGATAGCGCCGGTTTCAGCGCCGGATGCGTGGAATGGCTGCCGGCTCCTTCCAGATTTTCCAGGTACTGCCATGCCGCGGTCAAAAGAGATGAGGCCGGTTTGAATTCGTGGCGGCGGCAAAGTTCGAAAATGTCGATCAGCCAGCGCTGCAGCATGATTTCGCCGTGGAGAGCGAGCAGCCGGAGCGAGAGGTCGGCTGTCTGGCCGGCATCCTCGAACACCACGTAGAAGGTCTCGCAATCCGTGCTGCTGTCATACTGGATGTGTTTCATTTCCGGGGGGATCACCAGCAGCATTTCCGGAAGACAAGTGAAGTTTTCTTCGGTTTCGAACCTGGTTTCGCAACGGCCGGCGGTGAACAATACCAGCTCGGCGCCGCGGTGCTCGTGCATCGGATGCGGGGCATTGCCCTGAAACGTGTAATGTCCCGCATAGGAGACGATCAGGCCCTGTTCCGGTGAATTCGGCGATTCCATATCAAGATTCCTTATCCGGTTTGCAACAATATATCGCCGTTTTCCGGAATATATAAGCGCCTTTGTCCATTTGTGCTATTTTTTTGCTGTTTTATGAACTGGTCCCCCTCTTGGCATTTGACGGAAAATTGTATATAATTATTCCAGATATACAAACCGAGATTGATTGGAACCGTATCACCAAAGGAGCCGGAAAATGAATATTCGCGGAAAACAGAGCGGACATTTTACTTTGATCGAACTTCTCGTCGTAATTGCAATTATCGCCATCCTGGCCGCCATGCTGCTGCCAGCGCTCAACAAAGCACGTGAAAAAGCAAGGACCACCACCTGCATCAACAATAAGAAGCAGATTATGACGGCAACCCAGTTTTATGCCGATCAATTCTCCGGCCTGATGGCCCGTACTATCGATGTGGCCGGCGGCTGGGTGCCGCAGTCGCTCCTCTACACCTCCGCCACCGACGCGGTAAAGGCCGTCATGGGCGATAACGGCTTCTGCAGTTTCAAGATTTTCGTCTGTCCCGTCAGCGGGATTCCGACGGAATACGATCCCAATTGGAAAGGAACCGCCGCCAACACCTATATGCATTGGTGTACCGTGGGCATGCTTTCGACGATGTATCCGCGCAATGACAACAGCGTAGGGGTTGCGCGGTTCGGCAATATCATGTACTCCGGCGGCGTCTACAGCACCGGGCTCGATACCAAAAAAGCCAGGCAGCCGAGCATCACCCCGGTCATCGCCGATACTTACGCCACCAGCTACAGAAGCACCTATTATTCGGTTACCTTCAACGACGCCGCCTGGGGGGCTCCGTGGCTGATCCACGGCAATGTGACGACCATGGGGTTTATGGACGGTCATGTGAGCGCGCCGGGGCGCAATGAACTGGGCGAGCTTTACTTTACCAGATGCTACGATTCCAGCGGCAGCGTCATGTTCACGCTGTGGTGAGATCATGAGACTTACGTTTTCGATCATTGCGGTTGCCGTCCTTGCCGCCGTCCAGGCGGGCGAAGTTGTCCGCATTGCCGGATTCGCCGAAGCGGAACAGTGGAAGACCTCTCCGGAACGGCCGGGACAAACTCTGACCGCAATGCCGGAAGGCGGCCTCAAGCTGACCTGGAAAACACCCTGCGAACGCGGATTCTGGCTCACGGCCGGGAAAACGGTGCGGTATCATATGTTTAAACGCGCACGTTTCACGCTGCGGTTCAACGCTTCGGCCGATACTCCGCCGACGGCTTTTTTTCTGCGCTTTCAGGATCTGTCCGGGGAAAAATTCCAATATCCGGTCCTGTGGCGGGAATGCCGCGACGGCAAGGCGGTTTTCAAGGTCGATACCGATGTCACCCCCAAGTCTCATTGGGACGGCAATCGCGACGGAATCGTGGATTGGCCCCTGACTTTCGTTGGAATCACCGTCGACGCGCCGTATGACCGTTTTGCGGAATGTGAGCTTCTCAGTCTCGACGCTGAGATTCTCGAGGAGATGCCGGTGCGCCGGTTATCCGCTTTCGATACCCCCGGCGAATTTTATATCGCCAACAACAGCGCCGACCAGCCATTGACTCTCCGGGAAGCCGGCGGCCTGCGGCTTGACTGGCCGGAGGCCAAGCCTTCCGGGTGGCTTTATTTGACTCAACCGGTGCGTTTGCCGCAATTCGACCAAGCGGAATTCTTTCTGCGATGTGACGCGCCCGCGGATTCGGATATCCGGCGGATCCTCCTCCGGTTTATCGACGACGGCGGCGAGGTTTACCGGATTTCACGCTCTTGGAGCGAACG
>JAVBSA010000566.1:0-6254 GCA_031556915.1 Victivallis sp. | reverse complement strand
CCGACAACGCGGTGGGGCACTTGGTGGAGGACTTCATTCTTCAGGGCGGAGTTGCCACCGAGTTCATCAAGTGGGTCTCCTATGACGGGATCGGCCGCACGGTGCGCAACGGGCTCAACTTCGTCGAGCGCGGTTACGGCTGCCGCGGCGCCAAGAGCTGTTCCGACCGCGGCAACACGGCGGTTTCGCAGTTGAAGGCGGGGGATATCGATTGGGAATACATTTTCGGCAAATGCGGGGTGCGTCATTTCCACACCGGCGGAATTTTTGCGGCGCTCAGCGACACGACTCCGGACGTGGTCATCGAAGCGCTCAAGATTGCCAAGAAATACGGTACGATCACCAGTTACGACCTCAACTACCGGCCGAGCCTGTGGAAGGCGATCGGCGGGGTCGAGCGCGCCCGCAAGGTGAACTGTGAGATTGCGAAATACGTCGACGTGATGATCGGCAATGAAGAAGACTTCACCGCCTGCCTCGGGCTCGAGGTGGAGGGTGTCGACGAGAATCTGAGCAAGCTTGACACGGCGAACTTCCGCAAGATGATTGAGCGTGCGGTTTCGGTTTATCCGAATTTCAAGGTGGTGGCGACCACGATGCGTGCGGTGAAGTCCGCGACTTGCAACGATTGGGGTGCGATTGCCTGGATGGACGGCAAGTTTGCGGAAGCGGAGCACCGGCCGAATCTTGAAATTTTCGACCGTGTCGGTGGCGGCGACAGCTTTGCGTCGGGTGTCGTGTACGGCTTGATGACCGAGGGCAATGTGGATTACGCGGTCAATTGCGGTGCGGCGCATGGCGCGCTGGCGATGACGACGCCGGGGGATACCTCGATGGCGACGTTCGACGAAGTGAAGAAGCTGATGAAGGGCGCGTCGGCAAGGGTGGATCGCTGAAGCAGGGGAGCGAAGCGACCGGGTCCAGGGCCTTTCGGCCCTGGTGCGGTTTCCAAAGGGCGCATAGCCCTTTGGTGGAGTTTGAGGCAAAGCCTCAAGCTATCTCGCGCGCCGGTGACGCTGAAAAAGGAAAATTTCGAAGAAATTTTCCGCCACCAGGCGGGCGACGGTCTGCTTTGACCGCCAGGTCAAACAGACCCCGACCCCTGTCAGGTGCCCACGATTTTTAAAACCGGAAAGTGTCCGATCCTTAAAAGCCGTGGGAACCGCCCCACTTTACCGGGAGAGACTCATTTCCATGGACTACTCCAAAGTACGCAAATGGCAGGTGCAATTTGAAGTGCACCGTCCGCTTATGACGCTCCCCGTGCCCGACATCGTGGTCGAAGAAATACAAACCTCCCCGCGCTACCGGATCGACGGCAGAAACCGGGGCGACTCCGGCGGACAACTCTCCATCACACTGGCCGGGCGCGGCGGAATCCGAATCGCCGGAGCCGACCACCCCCTTACCCCCGGCCGCGCCTTCCTCCACCGCCACGGCGACCCCGAAGTCTGCTACTATTTCCCGCCGGATGGAACAGAAGTGTGGAACTTCCTCTGGATGGCGTTCGACGGCCCCGCTTCCGTGGCGGTCATCCACGAAATCAACTCGCGGTACGGATATCTCTTCGACGTGCCGCTCAATTCCGCTTTGCTCGCACGGTTGATGGGATTCAAAACAGCCCGCAACGAAATCCGGGTGCTTTCCCCCGTGGAAGCCGGCCAGCTGGCCGTGGAAGTATTCGGCGAACTCTGCTCCACCGTGGAAAATGAAATGCGCGAATCCCCGCGCGGCGCCCTGATCCGCGACGTCCAAAGCATCGTCGCTGCCGAACTGGACGGCAGGCTCGACGCGGAATCCCTCGCCGAACGCTTCGACATCTCCCGCGAACACCTCTCACGCATCTTCCGCGAACGGACCGGCATGACGCTTCACGGCTACATCACCCGCGCCCGGCTCCGGCTGGCGGTCGACCTTTTGCTCCAAACCCGGTTGACCGGCAAAGAAATCGCCGCGCGTTGCGGATGCGCCGATTACTCGGTACTCTACCGGATGTTCCGCAAACGCCTCGGCGTCACCCCCGAAGAGCTGCGCGAAAGCGGCTACCGCCCCGAAATCTGATGAAAAGTCAGCTTGACCAAACTTTGGGGCGGAATTACCGCTTTGCCGTCGTTTTCCTCCATCGGAAGTATCTTGTATACGAACGATTTCCGGTCGCGGGTGTTGACGGATTCCAGCGAGGGCGCGGTCAATGCTGTCATTGACGCGAGTTTCCAGCCGCCGATCTTTATTTCGAGGGTGCGGTGGGAACGCGGCAGGCGGTTGTTGAGGTAGACGGTAAGCTGTTTGCCGTCGTTCGAACGGATGGCCGCGCTGGAGAAGTGAAAGGGTTCCCGATAAGGATCGGTTCCGATTCCGGCGAGCGTACTGTTGAGAACCGTGCCCTGGTGGGCGTCTTCCAGGAAACGGAAGAGTTCGGCGATTCCGGTTGTGTAAAGTCCCTTTTCATCCCGGTAGACGAGGCCCCACGGACCCGCCGAGAGGGCGTGATAGGTTTGCGCGCCCACGTCGGGGCGGTTCAGCATGAGGAGCTGCCATTCGGCGGTGTCGAGGACTCCGATGAGGGCGTGGGTCTGGAACCAGTTCTTCCGCCACGCTTCGGGGCCGTCGTTGTAGCCCGGAGGCCACTTGGCGTGTTCGGAGTTGAAGATCGCGATTCCGGGATTCGCGCTCGCTTTGATGTCGTCGCGGATTGCGTCGAGGTAACGCAGCATCTGCCCCGGCGGCAGCCCCCGGTAATAGGGGTGAAAGACCATATAGGCGAGATCGGGGGCGAGTTCCGCGAGGACCTTGCGGTGCCACCCCTGCCAATTGGCCGCCCGCGAGGGATCCCAGGGGGAGGAAATGGCGTGCGCCGCAAAACGGGCATTCGGCACGACGGAGCGGATGGCCGCGATATGCGCTTTGCACGCGGCGACATACTCGTCAACTTCCATATGCTTGGGGCCGCCGAGATCCATTTCGTTGCCGAGCTCCCAGATGGCGGGCAGGACCGGTTCTTTTACGCCCCGGGCGATGCGTTTTGCGCCCCATTCGGTTTCCGGCCCGGCGGTGAAGAATTCGGCGAGTTCCCGGCTTTCCGCCGGGGTGGTTTTGTAGAGGCGGACGACATAGACGAATTCCGTGCCGGGGTCGAGTTTCCGGAAGGCGCTGAAGTGTTCCAGCGGCCCGTAACCGACCGTGTAGCCTTTGCCGTTCGGCCCGAAGATCACGGGCTGGCGTTCCCGGTTCGGCCCGGTCATCTTTTTGAAATCGATGTATTGGGAGTCGGTTCCGGCGGTCCGGGTGAGGGGCAGGGGGACTTGGGCGAACAGGGTGAAAAACTCCGGATCGACCGGGTTGAGCGCTGTTGCCGGCCCGGTTGCGGCGGCGAGTTTCAGATTTTCATATCCGTGCCAGTCGTTGTTGACGCCGAAAAGGCGCGGAGTGCTCTCCCGGAGGCTTTGGGCGTTCACCGTCAGCACGGCGGGGAGAACTCCCGGCGCCTCGCGTATTTCAGGGGCGAGGACGATGTTGGCGTATTCACCGCCGTCGCCCGTCGGAACCGCCTCCGCGGCGGAGGAGATGGTCAGGACGGCTTTGAATTTTCTCCCCTTCGCGGGCTGGTAATCGTCGAAGAAAAGCATCCGCATGAAACCGGCCCAGCTGACGAGGCGCATATCCTGGAGTTTCCATGCCCGGCTGGAGCCGGCGGGATCGAGAAGAAGCGTGCCCGCGTCGGATTTGAGCTCCATGATGCGATTTCCTTCCGCGACGGTTTGCGCCGGAGACGGCGGCAGTGTTTTGTAGGAGTTCCGGGGGCCGAGCAGAGCCAGTTCGATATATCGCCCGTCGGCGATGCCCGGAACGAATTCGCCTTCCCAGACGATCACCGCCTTATTGTTTGCGACGCGGTGCCGCCGCTGAAATTCCCCCGCCGCGTTTTTCCAACGGCAGACCGTTTCATCTTTTATCGTTTCAACGGTGAAATTGTTGTCCATGGCGGAGGCGGCCACTTTCCACTCTTTGGTCTGGAGTGTCAGGGTGTCGCGGATCAGAAGATTCGTTTTCGCGAGGCTGATTTGAAGTTTGCCGTCGGAATCGGTCTGGATTTCGGGTGCGGCGGCAGCGCCGGCGGCGAGCAGCGCGCCCGCCGCGAGAGTGGTAAGAGTTTTTTTCATAATGATGAAAGGAACCGTTTTATTTTTTCATCGGTTCAATGCATTCCTTGTCGTAAGAGTTGTGGGGTTTCTGCTGGACAGTGAAGTAATCCACGTGACCGTCCATCATGCCGGTATTGGCTCCGCCGCGGTGGCGGGGGTTGAGATTGTAGCTGGCTGTGGTGCTGTCGGGCAGAAGATCCCAGACCCAGGTGCCGTAAACCATGAGGCTGTATAATTTGGTGCCGTCGGCAATCAGCACTTTACGGGAGGGATTGACCGCCTGTTTCAGCGAGAGGAAACGGGTGTTGCCCGCCGTACTGTCGGTCGGGCCGCAGCGTTCGTTCATGCCGTACCCGAGCCCGTTCTGGGACGAGGAGCAGCGGGTCACACCGCCGGTCGCATACACGGCGAGACCGGGGGCGGCCGCGGGGAGGTAGCCGCAATCTTGCAGCATGCGGAACCAGGAGACTTTGTCGCCGCCCTTGGGGCTGTCGATATTGTTGCGCGGAATCCGGTCGAAATCCTGATCGTACATGATGATCGCGGTCATCAGCTGCTTGATGTTGCTTTTGCAGTTGTTGTCGCGCGCCCGTTCCCGCGCCTGGTTCAGCGCGGGCAGCAGCATCGAGGCGAGAATCGCGATGATGGCGATCACAACCAATAATTCAATCAAGGTAAAACTTTTTCTCATGGAATCCTCCTTTATCGTTTGATGCTTCCGCATTTGTTGAACGTGGTCGGTACATAAATCTGGCGCTCGGAATTGCCTTCGTTCAAAAGTTCGAACGCCGCTTTCATCAATCCTTTGGTGTCGAGTTCGATATGGGCGAGAGAGGGAGTCCCGAGGGCGGCGATGCGCGGAACCGCGATCCCGATCAACTCCCGGTCCTCCGGAATCCGGAATCCTTCATGAAGCAGCTGCGTCAGCAGGAACACCGCTTTTTCACCGCCGCCGATGATCCATGCCCGCGGCGCTTCGGGGGCGGTGATGGCGCCGCTTTCGAATTCGATCCTGCCGAAGCAGTCGGTTCCGGAAAAACTGTGATTTTCGATCTCCACGCCATGCTTTCTGCCCGCCGCCCGGATTGCTTCGAGCTTGTTGGAGCGTTCGCCGGGGAAACTGATGTAGCCGATTCTGGAGTGACGTTTGGCCAATTCCCTCACCGCGAGCTCCATTCCGGGGCGGTAATCGCAGTGGATCGCGGAGAATCCCGGCACCTCGCAGTCGTAAGTGACCGTCGGAATCCCTTCGGCGCGAATAACCTCCAGCAAATCCGCATGCTGCTCCAAGCTGGCGGGCAGGTGGATGATGCCGTCTACCCCGATGTCGAGCAGCCGCTTCAAAGCGTCGTGCTCTTTTTCCTGCGACCACTCGGTTGCGGAAATCAACAGCTGCTTGCCGCACGCTTCGGCGGCCTGCAGGCCCATCGCCACCAGTTCGGAGTAATAGAGCGAAGCGATGTCGCCCACCACCATGCCGATCATGCCGGTTTTGCCGCTCCGGAGCACCCGCGCCGCCCGCGAGGGGCGGTAATTGAGCTTCTCTGCGCAGTCGCGGATCCGCTGCCGCGTTTCCGGCCGCAGCCGCTGCGCCAGAGGTTTCCGGTTCAGGACCAGAGAAGCGGTGGAGATATCCACCCCCGCGGCGGAGGCGACATCCAGAAGGGAACTTTTGCGCTTTTCTTTCAGGTCGATCATTGTTTGTTCAAAGGGTTGAATTATTTGTTCAAAAAAAATTTTCCCGGCCGATTAAAGTTGTTCAAAGGGTTGAACTGATATAATTATAGCAAATTCACCTGCCTTTGTCAAGAGCCGGAATGAAAATAAAACGTATTTTCCGCCGGAATCCAATCGAGTTGTATTTTAATAAAAACCGGCTATATTTCAGATATGGTTACGGCAAAACGCCGTATTTCCAAACAAAGGAATTGTAAAATGAAGAAGTCTCTGTTGATGGCGTTGCTTTTTTGTGCGGCTTGCGTGATGGCGGAAGATGTGGCTGTGAAAAGCTGGGAGCTCACCAAAGCCGCTCCCGGCAGTTTCTGGAGCACGGCCGTCACGGTCAATAAATCCTGTGCCGACGGCGTTATGACGGTCGAGCTTACCCAGAAT
>JAVBSA010000447.1:0-2946 GCA_031556915.1 Victivallis sp. | reverse complement strand
CGGTTCCCCTGGATTGGCACCGGCAATATCCAAAGGCGAAAGATGCCGGGAAACCGTTTGTAAAGGGGTATTACCGGACAACGTTCGAGCTCTCGCCCGACGACCTGAGACGCCGGAGGGTCGTTGTGAAATTCGATGGGGCGGGCTATCGGGCGGAGGTTTTCCTGAACGGCGTTCCGATCGGCTCGCATCATGGCGATTTCACCGGGTTCGAGGCCGACGGGACCGCCGTCGCCCAGGCGGGGCGCAATGTCCTTGCGCTCCGGGTTCTTTCGGACAATCTCGGTTTCTGGCACAACAAGGAAGGCTCCAAATACAAACCGACTCACGCTTACGGTTCGTTGTGGGGCGCGGGCGATATCAAGGGGGGGCTCTGGCAAAGCGTCGCCCTGTCGCTGGAACCGGAAATCCGGATTCGCAGCCTGCGCCTGGCGCCGAACCTGAAATCCGACCGCTTGACCGTTCTTTATGAACTTGAAAACCACACCGGCAAAGCCGTGGACGCAGGCCTGGCCGGGCGGGTTTCTCCCGCAATTCGCGGCGACGAGAAGCAATGCGCCGGTGAAAATACCCCTTGGTCGCTGACGCTGGCCCCCGACCGGAATTCCGGCCGCCTGGAGATTCCTCTCGACGCTCCCCGTTACTGGACGCCGGAGTTGCCGTATCTTTATTTTCTGACCTTCCGGGTCAACGCGGGCGGAGAAACGCTCGCCTGCGCCGCGGAGCGGTTCGGCTTCCGCGACTTCCGGGTTGCGGACGGGAAATTCCTGCTGAACGGGAAACCGGTTTATCTTTTCGGTCAGAATATCAGTTCGCGCAACTACGGCGGAGCTCCGGGGGATTTGGAAAACGCTCCGCTGCAAATCGAAAAACATCTGAAACAGTTGAAGGCCGAGGGCTATAATATCGTGCGTACCGCGCATATGCCGCTGCTGCCCGCCGGCTACGAAATCGCCGACGAGCTCGGCATGATGATTTACAACGAATGGGCCTGGTGCTTCACCAATATTCTCGACCATGACGAGTTCGAGAAAAACAACTTCCCGGAGCTGTTGGAATTCCTGGATGCTACCGGCAACCACGCATCGGTGGTGATGTGGAGCCTCGGCAACGAAGTGACCCACTTCAGCCGCCCGAAAGTCCGGGAGTTCATGAACCGGCAGGTCAAACTGATGCGGCAACACGACTGGCAGAACCGCCCGGCGAGCACCTTCTCCGGAGGTGCCCAATGGCACGATTTCGGCGATGCGAAGCTCGATACCGACATTCACGACCGGCACGAATACACGGCGCTGCATGAGCCCTGGGTGCATTGGCGCGACCGGGCCGATTACCATTATGACGGAGAATGCAAAGTTTACGGGCGCAATTCCCGGGGCCGCCTGGCGCGCCCCCTCATCAGCTGGGAGACGGTCGGATTCAGTTGGGGAATCAAGGCCGAACCGGGATTCCGGCCCGGCGACGTCGATCAGTATCTGCAATATGCGGGCCGCACGCCGAGTTGGGGGGATCCGAAAGGAATCGGCTTCATCGGCTGCGCCCCGCTGGAACGGGCGCTGGCGCCGGGATTCGGCCCCTGGGCGCAGGCCCGGTTCGGCAAACGGATTTTCACACTCTACCGGCTCGACGACCGTTACGCCGGATTCGCGCCCTGGTTCGACTCCAACCCGGCCGCGACAACCTGGACGCAGCCTTTGCTGCCGGTACTGCATTCGGACAACGGGCTCTTTCCGCACAACCTTTTCTCCGGCGACTCCAGTTGGTGGAACCTTTCAGTCGTAAACGGCACGTCGGAGAAAGCCGCCGGTCTGAAAATCCGATTTTCGGTCGTTCTGCCGGACGGGACGAATTACCCCTGCGGCGAAACAGGAATTCCGGAGATTGCGCCGTTAAGCAAAGCGGTCGCGCCGTATGAGCTTACCCTGCCGGAACTGCCCGCCGGCAACGCCCAGTTACGGTTGACGCTCCTGAATGACCGGGGTGAAACGGTCGGGCAAAACTGGTTCGATCTTTTTGTCGCGCCCCGTTCCGTATTGACCCGGCAAATCGAACCGGTCCGGCCGGTATGCGTACTCGACACCAAGGTCCCCCGCAATGTGGCGGAGCTGCGTGATATCCTGAACGGCTTCGGGGTGACGCACCGGGTCGTCGCGTCCGCATCCTCGGTTCCCGACGGCGGCTGCCTGATCGTGCCGGCGGAATATCCCGAACCGCAGACCGTGAACCTCGGGCTGTCGGCGGAAGTGGACGACCTTCTCCGAAAACGCGGCGGCATCCTTCTGGTTCTTGAACAGCGGAATCCGGATTCCTCCATACCCGGAGGCCAGAAGGTGTTCCACAAAGGAAATAATTTCATCGATCTGGTCGTTCCCGGCCACCCGGTGTTCCGGGGGCTCTCGCGGGATGAGTTCGACACCTGGGCCAATCCCGATCACGGTTACGTGATCAGCGGCTCCTTCGCGCCGTATACCGTAAACACCATCGCCGTTCGGGGACCGGGCCTCAATAAAACCGACCTGATCTCCAACGCGATCGTCGACGGAACCAGCGGAAAAGGGCGGGTTGTGCTGTCGCAGCTGAATGCGGTCCTCTGCCGGAACAATGACAGCGCGGCGGCGGTCTACCTCGGCAACCTGATTGCATACGCGACGGCGGCTCCGGCTTTTTGGGCGGAGGCGCGTCCGCTCGCCGCCGCCGACAGCCGGGAATATTCCGCGGTGAAATCGCGTTTAACGCCCATCGACCTGGCGCCATACGCCAACCGGGGATTCGCCGATGAGGTCGACAATGACGGCGAAGGGGGCTGGCTCGACCAGGGCCGGAACGACTTCCGGACAGTGCCGCTCGGACGGCAGGCGGCGGGCGGAATCCTCTTTGATATCCTTGACCCCGCCAGGAATTCGGATCGTTCCTGCCTGGTGTTGCGCGGTTCGGCCCGCCCGAACT
>JAVBSA010000243.1:0-3888 GCA_031556915.1 Victivallis sp. | reverse complement strand
ACGGGGAACAGCTTGTCCTCCTTATCTCCCGGCAAAAGGCAAGCGGCAACGACGATCAGGAGCAGGATGCCGACGGCCGTTGCCAATGATAAGCGGATCCGCCGCCACTCCAATTTCAGTAAGGAAACCGTCGGATTCATGATTCACCTCGTCGTTCTTGTTGGGCATTGTCGAGTAGTTCCCGCAGCCGTTCGGGCGGAATCCCGAGCGTCCGCGCTTTGGCGGCCAGTTTCGCCAGGTCGGCTGAAATCGTCTCTTCGCGTTCGCGCCGCAGGGCCTCCTCCGCCGGGACCGCGATGAAGTTGCCGCCGCCGGGACGGCTGACCAGCAGCCCCTCGTCTTGCATCAGCCGGTACGCTTTCGCAACCGTGTTCGGATTGATCCGGAGCTCCATCGCCAGCTCCCGCACCGGCAGCACCCGGTCGCCGTCGCGGTAACGCCCGGCAAGCACAGAGAGGTGCATACCGTCGATGATTTGCTGATAGATCGGGATACCGTTGTCGGGATCGATTTTCATGGCCGTATGATCTCCTTGATACTATTGTACTATTACTATAATACACTTTCAAGCCGGAATTTCAAAAAAAATGAAATTTCTGTGAATTTGAAAATATTTTCAGGACATCTATTGCTTTTATTTGTCGCCTGAGGTATAATATAAAGTATGAAAATATTTTCAAGGTTTTTTTAAAAGCTTCCAGTAAGCGGGAGATACACAATATGACGAAAGAGAAAATTACCATCCGCGATATCGCCAAATGGAGCGGGGTGAGCATCTCGACGGTGTCGCGGGTGATCAACGGCAGCTCTGCGGTGAAGCCGGAAATCAAGGCGCGGATCCTGTCTTCGATCTAAGATTGCGACTGGCAGAGCAACAGCCTGAAATTGCGGCTGCAGCTGCCGGAACCGGAAAATACCGTGATTTTGATCTCTTCCCATGCCAATTCGTCCCGCGAAAGCGGCAACGTCATGCAACTTCTGGCGGACCGCTGCCGGGAGAACCATCTGCTGCCGCTTTCTTTCTATGGGAATTCCGTCAAGACCATGGAATTCTGCCGCCATGTGCGCCCCTTCGCCGCCGTGATTTATTATTGGAACGGAATCAGCGAAGCAAAGGTGGAAGAACTGGTTCAATCCGGAACGCTGACCGTGGTGATTTCCTCGATGCCGCTGGCGAATTGCTGCTGCCCGATCTTCTGGGCCGATGCCGGGCATTTCATGCGCGTCGCGGTGGAAGAGCTGCGCAAAGCCGGTCATGACCGGATCGGTTATTTCGGGGAATTCGGCGAATACAATCACTACACCGAACGGAAAAATATCGATGAACGCAGCCGCGCCCGGGTTCGGGAACTGGGCCGGGTGCTCCCGGAATTCACCCCCGAAACCGATACCGTGGGCGATTGCTACGGCAACCTCGATTCGCTCGGGAAAATGCTGCGGAAAAAGCGGCACACGGCCTGGATCTGCGAAAACCTGGCGCTGGCGAAACAGCTTTACTGCACGGCGTCGGAACTCGGCATCCGGATTCCGGAAGATCTTTCGGTGATCTGTTTCGGCCATTTCAACCGCCTGCCGCCGCGTTGGGACTTCCCGGTACGGTTTGCGACGGTGGGGACGTCGCCGGATGAAATCGCCGACCGGATCGATTCGCTTTTCCGGGCCGGGGAACCGCCGGAAGCGGAAATCATAACCTTGAAACCGTTGATCGAACGCGGCGACACCATTGCTCCCGCACGGGAACCGAAACAGGATTGCAAGGGGGGCGATCCTTTGATGAAATAACGGGGAATCCAAATCATAGAACGGAGGAAAAAATGAAGCGAAATGTTTTCACATTAATCGAGCTGCTCGTCGTAATCGCCATCATCGCGATCCTGGCGTCCATGCTGCTGCCGGCTCTCGCCCAGGCGCGGGAGAGGGCCCGGACCGTTTCCTGCATCTCCAACCTGAAACAGTGCGGCGGCCTTCTGCTGTTCTATGCCGATTCCTATGACGGCTGTCTCCCGGCCACCAATCCTTCGAGCACGAACGGAGGATTCCTCCACGAAGGGCTTGCGCGCGCCGGGCTTGTTCTGCCGGCGGCCGAGACGGCGAAGAACAAGATCCTGCGCTGCCCCGGTTTCGGCCTGGAGGAGTCGCTGCAGGACCAGTATCGGACTTACGCTTTCAACACCACCCTGACCGGCGATCTCGGAAGCATCCGGCTGAACAAACTCATCGTGCCGGTTCCCGCGTGGATCACGCCATTCACACCCACCAGCGCCTCCCGGTTCCCTCTTCTGGTGGACTCCGCCCTGGCCGACCCCAACCGATATCAATGGTGCGCTTTTTATCACCGTCCCGGATACGTCACCACCACCAATCTCCATATCCGCCACAGCAACCGGGCGAACGTGCTCAAGGCCGACGGGTCGGCGGGCGGCTATACCCTGGGCGAACTCCGTGATAAACTGGATTTCGATGAATTTGTAGCCTTCCGCTTCTATCAGTAAAAAAATAATTTTCCCGGAGAGAGTAACCACCATGAACCGTTCCATCATCGTCGGCTCCGGCCGCGGGCTGCTGTTCGCCGATTTTCTGACCATGCCGCAAATGCGTTCCAAAAACCGCGAAACGGCCGCCATCGTCGAAGTGAACCCGGCGCGGCACGCGGATCTCAAACAACATATGGCCAACAAAGGGATGGGCGATATTCCCGTCTTCGCTTCCCTGACCGAAGCCCTGGCCGCCATGCCGGCGGAAGAGGCGCAGAGCGTGATCGTCGTTTCCCCGAACCGCACCCATGCCGCCCTCGCCTGCGAAGTCCTCGCGGCGAACCGCCATCTGCTCCTGGAGAAGCCCGTCGCCGCAGACTGGGAGGACGCGCGGATTATCCGCGACGCGGTGCGGAAAACCGACCGGGTCGTGCAATTGGGATTCGTGTTGCGTTACTCGGCTTTTTTCCGGAAGATCCGGGAATTCGCGGCCTCCGGCGCGTTCGGCAAAATCGTCCAGATCCAGGCCGGCGAGCGTTTGAGCTTCGAGCACAGCTCGGCTTACCGGCGCGACTGGCGGCGCTACACCCGCGATACCGGCGGGCTGATGAATGAAAAGTGTTCGCACGACCTGGATATCATCCGCTGGATCAAAAAAGGCCAGGCCGAACCGGTCGAGGTCTATTCGATCGGCGGCAGCGAGCTGTTCCCGCCGCATCCGGAAGCGCCGGAGTTCTGCGCCGACTGCGGAGACGCCAAGTGCGTTTTCCGCTACGACCTGGATTCGCTGGCCGCCTCGCCGTACCGGAAGAATTCGCCGCCCGCCCTTTACCGGAAATGCATTTACCATACCGATTCGGATGTGATGACCAATCAGAGTGCGGCGATCCGTTTTTCCGACGGAACCCAGGCGCAATTCTCCATCACGCTCTATGCCGGCAGCGACGAGCAGCGCGACATCCGCGTACTCGGCACCGAAGGGCATTTGTTCGGCGACCTCAAAGCCGGGCGGCTCGAATTCAAAAGCTACCGCGACCGCCGCCATGAAGTCTTCGAATGCGCCGGCGGCATGCACGGCGGCGGCGACATGGCGATCTTAGAGGAGTTCTACAACTGCATCGACAACGATAGCCGCCCCGAGGCCTCCTGCGAAGACGGGATCGAGGCTTCCAAGATGGCTTTCGCCGCCAATCTCAGCGCGGCGGAAGGCCGCCCGGTCAAACTCTCGGAATTCAACTGACCCCTCCAAGGAATCCATCATGAAAAAATGCTTCTTTTGCCTGCTGCTGACTCTTTCTCTGCTTCCGGCCGCCATTGCGGAATCGCAGCTACGGATCGCCGACCGGAAAGTGATTCCGGTCCGGCGCGAACTGCTCGGCGTGAACCAGCTCGCCTATGGCGACAACACCGGCTA
>JAVBSA010000616.1:0-8335 GCA_031556915.1 Victivallis sp. | reverse complement strand
GGTCTGCTTTGACCGTCAGGTCAAACAGACCCAGACCCCTGTCAGGCTCCCACGATTCTGCATATGCGGAACCGTGGGACCGGGGATGACCCCTTCCGGGGGCTGGGTTGTGCACCTGGCGGTGCAAAGAACCGTCGCCCGCCTGGTGGAGGAAAATTTTTACTAATTTTCCTATTTCAGCGTCACCGGCGCGCGAGATACCTTGAGGCTTTGCCTCAAACTCCACTCAAGGGCTCTGCGCCCTTGAGAATCCGCACCAAGGCCGAAAGGCCCTGGACCCCGAGATACTTTTCACCTGATCTGTTCGAGGATACCCGGATCCTTGATCTTTTCGTCTTCGGCGAGAAAGAGGATTTTGGTGATGACTTCGGCGGTCTTGGGATCGTCGTCCGCAAACGGCAGGAACAGCCGGCCCCGGGTCTGCGAGTGAACCGGCAATATGGCAAGCATCCCCTGCGCCTGCTTGTGGCAGACACCGCTCCCCAGATGAACATGGTATTCGCCGAATTTCCCGGTGATGAAGGCGTGGCTTTTTTCAATCCGGACGTTTTTGAGTTTGAACAACGGAATCAAAGCGGAAATCAGCGCCGCGCGCATCTCCACGGTCGAATGGCTCGCTTCCGGGTCGACTCCGCCCGCATGCGCCACGCTGACCATCAGATCCAGGTCGCGCATGATCTCCGAGAAAAATGTTTCCGGAACCTCCGCCAAAGGAACCATTTCACCCGTCGCCCGGTTGATGAAATATGCATATTCCAGGGTCGGCGGTTCCACCTCGGCAGGGGTGAGCCATTCGAAAGGAACGCTTACTTTTGCGATCAGCTTGCGTTTGTGAAAGACCTTCTGCAAACCGCTCTCCATATCGACGGTCCACCCCCGTGTTCTCAACAGCGCCATCGCCTTGGCGGGCATCACCTGATAGCCGGAATAGCGGTCGGACTTCATGCCGTCGAGCTTTTCATCGGCATTGAGCGTGTACAGTTCCCGGAAAATCTGTTTGAACGGCTGGACGAGCTGCTGTTCGACGGCAAATTTCTGATATTCGCTCCAGCGCCCGGATTTCAACAGCCCCGCCGGGTGCGCGATGGTCAGCGGCGTTTTCGGGAGCCGGTCGAAAAAGTCGATGCCCTCTCCGGACTTCCACAGAAGCTTCGAGACCAGCGGCCCCAGGATCGGATTGGAGATCAGATCGCCGACTTCGGCGTGCTCAAAAACATCTTCGCGGATCATCGCCTCTTCCAGCGACTTCTTCGCCCGGGAATGCTGGTCGCGAAGCTTTTTGACCGCCGCTTGCAATTCGAGGACGGTTTCATTTTTCTTATGCGCGGCCGGCAGCGATTTCAACGGTTTGCCGTTCTTTTCGATCCTCATTTCAGCCCGCCCGTTTTCATCGATGACCAGCATCACCGAACAATCCCCGACCGGCTGAGGAGCAAACAGCTCCTTCAAAGCGGCAAGCTGCGCCGATTCCATGCGCCAGAAAAAACGGTTGACGTCGGAATACCCCGCCGTGCGGGCAAGGTTGCCGAGCGCGATTTCGACCGCCAGTTTCTCCGAAGCCTGGCGCTGTCCGCCGAATTGACCGCTTTCTTTGCGGAATCGCGCGAGTTTCTCGTAACGGCGCAGGAAATCTTTTCCCGGCAGGATGCCGTAAGCCATCACATATTCCTTATTGCGTTTCGAGGTCATATTTTCCTCGATATCGGACTCCTTGAGTTTGCCGAGGGCGGCGTCGGCGAAAATCTGGCTGCGGCGGTGGTTGGCTCCGCCCGAAATATATTTTGCCGCGTCGTAAAGTTTGGCGAACATGGTTTCCCCCACACTGTTGTGGGCTTCGCGGAACCAGTCGATATCAAACGCGCCGTCGTTGAACTCCTGAAGTCCGATCGGGGAGTAACGGGCGATATACGACTCCTTTTCCGGCACGAACAAATTGTACTGTTCGTGCAAATGGGCGTGGAAATACCATCCTGCCATGGCCAGGCCGGGCAGCTGCAGATGTTCCCCGATGATGTCCAGCCAGATCGGCGAATACATCGCCGCTTCCAGCAGGCGTTTTTCGGAAAGGCGGAACGGTTCCAGCTGTTTCCCGAAGCTTTCGGCATCGTCTTCCGGCAGCGGCCGGCAGATTTTCAGCAGATGGCTGAACGTGGTCGCCTTGTCCGGATTCATTCCCCAGGCGTAGCCCCGCACCAGGTTGTTGTCACCGAGCGCGTTCAACAGGCGGACAAAAAAGAAGCTGCCGCGCAAATGCCTTACTTCACCGAGCCCCTTGCTCAAGGCGGTCGGCAGATCACCGCGTTCCAACTCCAGTTTCACCGCGTCTTCGATCAGGCTTGTCACTTCGGGATGGCCGGCAATCACGACCCAGCACAACGAACCCAAACTCAACCCGAACCGGGATTCCTGCGAGGTCAGCAGCAGCCTCCGCAAGGTATCCCGCGAGATTAGTTTTTCATCAAACGCTTTCAGCATCAATGGAATGGGAAGCAATGTATCCCGGACATGCCGGTTCTCATCTCCGGGATTGACCGACCAGAGATGATAACGGGCCGCCAGGGTATCCTGATTCAAAACGGCGCGTTCAAACAACGCGAACACGGATTGAATCTCACTGTTCTCCGCCGGCCGGATCGTCCGCGTATGATTGAAGATCAGTTTTTCCTGCAAGGGCTTTTCCCAGAACGCCTTCGGAGTTCCCAGAATGACGGCGGCCAGGAACGCGGAGGCGAATTCTGGAAATTCCGGCATGCTCTTGAGCTGCCGATGAATCACGGCCCGCAAAAATCCAGGATTCTCATATTCCTCCGTCTCCCCGGACAATTCAAAGAACTCGTCCCTGACTTCGGGCTGCTTCGGGGCAAGCAAAAGTAAAAACGCATGAACCAGCTCACGCGCCGGGAGCGGATGCGCCGCAAAATATCCGTCCCACAACTCCGGCATCGGCATTTGTTCCGTCATGCTCGCCGCCCAGCCGTTGTCGGCATAAATCTGTATGGCTTTGTCCAATGTCGACATCACCTGTATGATTTGAAGGCATTCATCCTGCCGGTGCCCGTTCAACAGGGCGGTCAGCTCCGCGATAAGCTTTTGAGCGGGAACCGGGTCGCCGCGAAGAATGTTTTTCGGGTGATACGCCATGTCCGGCGCCGGCATGGCCAAATTCCAGATTTCATCGACGTTGTAAAGTCCGTAGCCGTGGGCTTTGTCGATGATCGTTTCCTGCTTGCGTTCCGGCGCAAGCTCTTCCGCCGCGGCGATCTTCTCCGGATTGCCGGAGGCGCGCAGGCGTTCTGCGGAACGTTGCGGATAATCCGCTTTGCGGATGATTTCCAGCGCGGCGCGGCGAATGGACTGCGTTTTCAACGCGAGCAGATTTTCCACCTGCATCAATTCCTCATCGACAAGCTTCATTCTCTCCAGGATCGACAGCGCGGTTTCACGGTTGGAGGAACTTTTATCTTCGAGCGATTTGAGCAGCGCCGCCCGCAACGCGGGGGTATGCGGCATCGTCTCCCGGCGCTTCCGGTCATCGCCGTCCGTCGTCATGGAAAAATCATTGTTCCGTTTCACCGGCGCCAGATATTCCAGGATATGCCAAAGCATATAACGCCTGACGTCGGCCGGCATATCCTTCATGGATTGCGCCAGGTCGTCCAGGACGGCCGGGCTCCAGACGTTTTCTCCGATCTTGAGAAGAATATTGCCCCAGAGGAGTTCGCTTGAGAGCTGCAGCTCCACCCATTCAAACGCGGGGTGCTTCAGCGATTGCTTTTTCGGTGAAAAACCGGGCAGCAGCTCCTTGAACGCGAAGTAGAACCGGGTCAGCTCTTCCGGATCCCCCGGATGAACGGCAAGACAACTGAAAACAGAGCTCATCAGCGCCGGATCATCCACGGAACGCTTCAAATGGCGCAACCCGGTTTCCAGCGGCAGCTCGTATCCGGTCATCCGGTAGAAGGTCAAAGCCGTGCACAGGACGGGTGAAGAAAGGGACCGGTCGTCGAGCATGGCTTCGACCTGCGCTTTCGCGTCGAGAACTTCCGTGTTGGCCCGCGCCCAAAGCTGAATGAACACATCGCGGGGATTTTCCGGCTGGAACGAGCCGGGGTTTTCCAGCGCGTTCAATGCGGCGGCGAACATGGATTTGACCGTATTCGAGCGGCCCGTATCGAACCCCAGCCCCATCCAGGTATCGAATGCCCGGACGACGGAGGGATACCGGAACAAATCGTGATCGGCAATGACCCGCATCAGATACCGGAACGACTCCACGCGCCCGTCGGAACAGCTTTCCAATACGGCCTGGCGCAACCCTTCCTGCAGCTTGGCCGCCAGCAGGAGATCGGCGGCCATTTTCCAGCCGGATTCCAGTTTGGAATAAAACAATGCGAGAATCAAGTGCGATGATACCGTTCCGGTGTTCTCATAAATCGCGCGGCGGAAAGCCTCCGTTACCGCCGGATTGCCGGAATCCAGCATGACCGCAAGAAACGGCGCCAGCGCGGAACAGGAGGCTCCCTGCTGATTTTCAATCACCTTCACGGCGAACTCTTCCGGCGCCAGGGCGGACTTGTTCACGGGAAACCATTCCGCCAACAGCTGAAAAACAGGGTAGACGCTTTTATCACGGGTGCGGTAAGCGCGGCGCATCATCGAAGACTGATAAATGCCGCAAAGACGGTATTCCACGGTTTTTGCGATCAAAGGCGACCATTCCGGCGGCCAGAAGGCGGCCAGGAACGAATTGCCCGGTTCGAGCAACGCTTCGATCAGCTCCGGATGCCCGGCAAGAGGATCGCTGTCGGCTCTGGTATGATTTCCCGCCGCAAAAAATGCGGAAAGCGAGGACAATCCCACCTGTTTCTCCGACGCGATCAACCGGTCCGCCAACGGCTGCCATGGCGTTCCGGTGAGTTGTCCGGCTTTCTCTTTGAACGGCGCCAGCCACTTGGAATCGGAGTTATCGTCCGCACAGTTTTGTCCCAATTGCGCGGCAATCATTTTCAACAGCTCATTTTCGTCCATATGCGGCATGTCCTTTCCACTAAGAATTCCAGTTTCTTTGCGTCTTATTCCTCAAAAAGGAGCTTTTATGGATACCCTTGCCCACGCCGCCATCGGCGGCTTGCTCTTCAGCCGCCTGCGGCGCCCGGTCTGGAAAGATTGGACTTTCTGGACCGCATGCTCTTTCGGCATCCTGCCCGATATCGCCAGTTTCGGCGCTTACACGGTCAACATGATATTCTCCGGCGAAATCCCGGAGATGATCCGCCGAACCCTGAGCGGCGGCCTGATGGCGGCGGCTCCCCCCGTCGAGTCGCTGCCCGCTTATATCGGCTGGAACTATGCGTTCACCCACAGTTTGATCGTCGTTCTGCTTGCCGGATTGTTCATCCGCCTTTTCTGGAAACGCGGCTTTTTACCCTTTCTGGCATGGCCGATGCATATTCTGTGCGATATCCCCTTTCACGGCGGCAGTTATTTTCAAACTCCGCTTCTCTGGCCGGTCTCCGATTGGAGTTTCAACGGCTGGAGCCTGAACTTCGGAATCGTCGGCTGTTATTGGGCGCTCTTGATCGCGCTTATAATATACAGGGTGCTCCGGTCTTCTGACTCGACTCGGCCGTGTACTCGTGCAATTCAATCCGAACCCCGTCGGGATCTGTGATCCAGGCCTGCCAGGCGTGGTCGGCGCCCAGTTTCTTCTCCGTTATGGCGACTCCTGCCGCAACGAGTTGTTTTGCCGTTTCGTCGATCGAATCGACTTCGAGGCAGAGGTGGGCGATCAGCTCCGCCCCGGCATCGGCGCCCGGTTCCCGGCGGAAGAATTCAATGTAAGTGCCGTTCCCGACGGCAAGATAAAAGCCGACCGTTTCGCCCTCGCGCAGGAAGTCGAAAGCTTTTTTCATGCCGAGCGCTCCGCAATAGAAGCGTTCCGTCGCGTCAAGATCGGTGACGCGGATGCAAAGATGTGCGATGCCTTTTACCATGCGAAAAATCTCCTGTCGTTCAGTGCTTCTGTAAAAAACGGAGCAACTCGCCGAAATCGACGTGTTGATACGGTTCGTCGCAGGCCGGAGTTTTGCGGCCCGCGTTGGAGACATAGAGCGTCAGGGTTCGCGGCAGAAAAATTGCGTTGTGAAGATTCGATTTCATCGCCACCGGCCGCCGGATCATCTCCATCATCGTCCGGGGATCGATTTTCCCGTAATTCTCCCTGATCCGGGCGCTCAGATGCTTTGCCCGCTCCCCGGCGGAAACATAGACGACGTCTTCGTACGCGTCCGGCAGCATCGGGTGCGTCTCGCCGGGACGCAGGATCACCGGTTTTTCCCCCGCTTTGGCGGCAACCGCGGCGAGATTCCCTTCCCGGTCCGAAAGGACATAGTAATATTCACAGGTGAGCGGCAGCTTTTCCATCAGGCCAAGCGCTTCCTCCACCGTGCGGCACTCTTCCATGATCCGGCGCATCAGGAAATTCATCGGGATCCCGTCCCAGTCGCCTTCTCCGGCGCCCCCCATTTCGCCGATGGCCAGTCCCGCCGCGTTCATCGCGGTCACGGTTCCGGCGAATCCGGCGTAACCGAAACTGATCCAGGGCAAGTATCCCTCCGGCTGCCAGACGGTCAGCAGCGCGAACTCCTGAAGCCCGAGGTCGCGCATATAGTCGAGCACCCGCGCGTGAATCACTTCGCCAAATTCGGAGGCTTTGCCGCGTACCGCGACGCCGCTGCAATGAAAGAGTTCCGGGAAGAAATTGATCTCCCGCAGCTGTTCTTTTGTCAGCCCGGCCCCGGCGGCGATTCCATCCAGTTCCCGGAGGAAACGCTCGGGAACGTGAGGAGAGGTGCGCCGCCCGGCTTCGGCGATCCGGTCGAAAAACCAGTCGTCCTTCAAGTAAAGGTATCCGCCCGCCGCCACCAGGATCCGGTCATACATCCCCCGGATCGCGTTTTTGAGCAGAGTGCCGTGAGCCGTCCCCATTTCCTCGGGAGTCCCCCGGAGCAGAAGTGCCTGCATACCGCCGGCGAGCTTGTGAAGCATTCCGCCGGAACATTTCAGGGTGGTAAAGAAGATGTTTGGATCGCTCTCCCACTGTTCCGTGGCGAACTTCAGGCAGGCGCCGAGCATGGCAGATAGTTTTGCTCCTTCCACCTCGCGCCGCTTCGCTCCGGCCGGCGGTTCGAAAAGCTCCGCCTGAAAGGGCGCCTTTGTCTCCCATTGTGTGAAGTTGACCTCGCAGCGGAAATCTTTCCCTTCGGCGAGAATGCGCCGGGGAACGCCGTTTTCATCGGCGAGCTCGATCCGCCCCTTGACATTGCGTTCCGTCACCCGGATCACAAGAGGAGCGTCAGCTTCAATCTTTACCATATCCTGAATCACATCGAAAGAGCCGGTCTGTGCTCCCAGCCGGGCGAACATCAGCCCGAACTGCCAAAAGATCTGGAATTTCGGCGGCGGCAGAAGTTCCGCCTCGCCTGTTCCCGTGAAGACCGTGCCCGCCTTCGACTCGACCCAGAGCTGTTTGCCGCGCCCGAACCGCAGGGCGCCGACCGGATTGAGGCCTTCCGACTTTTCCAGCCGGAAGGCGAATTCCCCGGAGGGGCCGCGAAGCAAGGTGAGACTGCCCCGGATCGGTTTGCCGTCCCGGAGTGCAACGTCGAAATCGGCCGAGATGTGCAACATGGTTCCCGCTTCCGGCTGCCACGCCAGCATCCGGGCGAATTCATCGGAGACGCCTCCAATGACCGGTGAAAATTCCGCGCCGGCCAGTGCTCCCGCCAAACAAAGGGCCAACAGCAGACAACGCAGTTTTTTCATGGCTCAGTTCCTCAGAAAACAGTTGGTCACGATTTTCGGGGCGGGATACGGCGTGCACCATTCCCACCCCAGACGCTCGGCCCGGTCGATCCGGGGGCGGTCGGAAGAGACGAACCAGAAACGCGCACCGTAACGCTCCTGGAAAGCAGTCGCGCGATCTCCCGGTTCCGCGATGTAAACGATGTCCTGCAGCGGAAAAGGCGAATCGCCCAATTCCGCAAACAAAGTCAGGTCGGGTGCGAATTCGCGGATGGCTTCCGCCCGGCCGTATGCTTCCAACCCGCCGCCAATGAGGATTCCGGCGAGATTCGGTTGCCCCGTCAAACGCACAACCGTCTTCTTCAGCGCGGCAAGCGTCAGCCCGGAACAGTCGAGCAGAACGGAAACGTTGTTCGCCTCTTCCAGCTGCTTTTGCGGATTTTCACCCGGAACGACGCAGAAAAGATTGGCCTTCAAGGCGAGCGCCTCCTTCGCAGCTTCCTCCGAAAAAGAGGAAAATACGAATCCCCGG
>JAVBSA010000030.1:0-7075 GCA_031556915.1 Victivallis sp. | reverse complement strand
GGCGTAGCACTTGTCGACCCAGTAGTTATCCTGGGGTTTCTGCACCTGGCGGGTTTTGTCGGTATCGTAGAGGCCCGACGCGCGTTTGGAGCGGAAATCCTTGTCGTGCGGAATCGGCTGGCCGCCGCCGGCGACGCACCCGCCGGGACACGCCATGACTTCGACGAAATCGTAAGCAACTTTGCCGGCCTTGATGTCTTCGATGAGGGCGCGGGCGTTGGCGAGGCCGTGGACGATTGCGATGCGGACTTTTTTACCGCCGACTTCGAGGGTGGCTTCCTTGCGGGGAGCGAGGCCGCGGGTTTCCTTGAAGTCGATCTGCTTCAACGGCTGGTTGGAGAGTTTTTCGACCGCGAAGCGGAGGGCCGCTTCCATCACGCCGCCCGTGGCGCCGAAGATCACGCCGCCGCCGGTGGAGAACCCGAGCGGCATATCGAATGCTTCGTTCTCGAGTTCCTTGAGCTGGATCCCCATCGATTCGATCATCTGGGCAAGTTCGTTGGTGGTCAGGACGTAGTCCACATCCTGGCGGCCGTCATTGACGAACTTGGGCAGCTGAGCTTCGAATTTCTTGGCGGTACAGGGCATGATCGAGACGACCACCAGATTTTCCGGCTTGATGCCGAGCCGGGCGGGGAGCGTCTTCCGCGCGATCGATCCGAAGATCTGCTGCGGGGAACGGGTCGAGGAGAGATTGGGGAGCAGCTCCGGATAGAAGGTCTCCACAAACTTCACCCAGCCCGGGCAGCAGCTGGTGAACATCGGCAGCACGCCGTTGTTTTCCACCCGTTCCAGGAACTCGGTCGCTTCTTCGTAAATCGTCATATCCGCCGCAAAGCAGGTGTCGTAGATCTCGTCGAAACCGATGATCTTCATGGCGGTGACCATTTTGCGGGCCACGTTTTCGCCGACCTTGAAGCCGAACCGTTCGCCGAGAGCCACGCGGACCGCCGGAGCAAGCTGGACGACCACTTTCTTATCGGGATCGTAAATGGCGTCCCACACTTTGTCGATGTCGTTTTTGCCGACGATCGCGCCGGTGGGGCAGACCTGGGCGCACTGGCCGCAGTTCACGCATTCGACTTCGGCAAGATCCTTGTCGAAAGCGGGAACCACGCGGGCATTGGAGCCGCGGCAGGCGAAGTCGAGCGCGCCGACCGACTGAACTTCGTCGCAGACGCGGACGCAGTCGCCGCAGAGCACGCATTTGTTGGGGTCGCGCACCAGGGACGGGCTGGAGTCGTCGATGGGCAGATCCTTCAGCGTCTGCTTGTAACGGACTTCCTGAACGCCCAGCTTGCGGGCGATATCCTGCAGCGAGCAATCGGCGCTGCGCGGACAGCTCGGGCACTCGCGCTTATGGCTGGCGAGCAGCAGTTCCACGTTGATCTTGCGCATGGCGCGGATCTCTTTGGTATCGGTGAAGATCACCATGCCGGGCTCCGGCGCGGTGGAACAGGTGGCCATGATTCCGCGGCCCTTGACGTCCACCAGGCAGAGGCGGCAGGCGCCGTAGATCGAAAGCTCCGAGTGATAGCAGAAGGTCGGGATATCGATTCCGGCCTTGCGGATCAGCTCGAGCAGATTCCGCTCGCCCGTGATTTCGAGCTCGCGGTTATTGACAAACAACGTTTTTTTATTTTCCATGATCAATTAGCCTCCGTTTCAATTAGAGTCCGACGATGGCGTCGAACCGGCAGGCCGCCTTGCAGGCGCCGCACTTGATGCATTTTTCTGCGTCGAGAACGTGAACTTCCTTCACCTTGCCGGTGATGGCGCCCACGGGACACTTGCGGATACAGGCGGTACAGCCTTTGCACTTGCCGGCGAGAATCTCCGGCTGCGCCAGGGCTTTGCACTCGCAAGTCCTGCAGCGCTTCTTCTCCACATGTTCGAGATATTCATCGCGGAAATAGCGCAGCGCCGAAAGCACCGGGTTCGGCGCGGTTTTGCCGAGGCCGCAGAGCGATCCGAGCTGAACCGCCTTGGCGGTCTCTTCCAGAAGCGGAATGGTCGTTTCGTCGGCGCGGCCCTCGATGATGTCGTCGAGAAGGGCGAGCATCTGCTTGGTGCCTTCGCGGCAGGGAACGCACTTGCCGCACGATTCGTTCTGCGTGAACTGCATGAAGAAACGGGCGATCTTGACGATGCAGGTTTCGTTGTTCATCACCACGAGACCGCCGGAACCGACCATCGCGCCGACCGTCTTGAGCGAGTCGAAGTCGAGCGGGAGATCGAGCATTTCGGGGGTCAGGCAGCCGCCCGAGGGGCCGCCGATCTGAACCGCCTTGAAATCGTTGCCGGTGATGTTGCCCGCGTTGTCGGTCACGCCGCCGCCGATGTTGTAGACAATTTCACGGAGCGTGCTGCCGAAGGGGACTTCGATCAATCCGGTGTTGGCGACGTGGCCGGTCAGGGCGAAGGTCTTGGTGCCGGGCGACTTTTCCGTGCCGACCGCCTTGTATTCCGCGGGACCTTTGTAGAAGATCATGGGAACCGAAGCGAGCGTTTCGACGTTGTTGATCACGGTCGGCTTGCCCCAGAGACCGCTCTGCGCCGGGAACGGCGGCTTGGGCTTGGGCATGCCGCGCTTGCCTTCGATCGAAGCGATGAGCGCGGTTTCTTCGCCGCAGACGAAAGCGCCGGCGCCTTCCATCACATGGAGGTTGAAGGTGAAATCGCTGCCGAACAGGTTCTTGCCGAGCACGCCGTATTCTTCGGCGTCGCGGAGCGCGTTCCGCATGCGTTCGACCGCGAGCGGATCCTCGGCGCGAACGTAGATATAGCCTTCGTCGGCGCCGATGGCGCGGGCGGCGATCATCATGCCTTCGATCACGGCGTGGGGGTTGCCCTCCAGGACCGAGCGGTCCATGAAGGCGCCCGGGTCACCTTCGTCACCGTTGCAGATGACGTACTTTTTGGCGCCCTTGCTGGCGAGGGTGAACTTCCATTTGAGTCCGGTCGGGAAGCCGCCGCCTCCGCGGCCGCGCAATCCCGATTCGATCGCCGTCTGGCAGCACTCTTCCGGAGTCATTTCCAGAACCGCCTTGCGGGCGCCGAAATAGCCGCCGCGGGCGATGTATTCGCGAACGTCGGCCGGTTCGATCCGGCAGTTGGCCAGCACCACGCGCTTCTGGCGGTTGTAGAACGGAATTTCGGCGTCCCCCTTGCAGAGGCAGCCGTTCCGCTGGTGGTCGGAATAAAGCAGCCGGTCGATCACTTCGCCCTTCTTCAGGGTTTTCTCGATGATCTCGGCGACGTCGGCAACCTTGACGCGGGTGTAAAGGATGTCCTCATTCTCGAAATGGAGCAGCGGCCCCATCTGGCAGAATCCCTGGCAGCCGGACTTGGAAACGTACATATCCGGGGCTTTTTCGCCCTTGATTTCGATGGCGACGTTGATTTTTTCTTTTTTCAGCGCTTCGACCAGGGCGTTGCGCACATCCATGGCGCCGTTGGCCACGCAGCCGGTTCCGCCGCAGATGATGATCCGCTGCTTGACCTTCTTCGCGGCCGCCTTGTAATCCGCCGCGATCTGTTCGAGATCGACTGTTTTCACTGCATTTTTGCTCATATTATTTTAAAACCCCTTTGTTACTTGCTTTCAGCGGCCTTTTCTTCGGCGAGGATCCGGTCGATGATTTCATTGGTCATCTCCGGCGTGACCTGGCCGTAGACCGCGTCATTGACCAGCATCACCGGCGCGAGGCCGCAGGCTCCGAGGCAGCTCACCGTTTCGACGGTGAAAAGGAGATCGTCGGTGGTATGCTTTTTGTCGGAGAGTTTGAGTTTTTCGTAAAGCGCATGGAGAATTCCGTGCGACTTCTTCACGTGACAGGCGGTGCCGTCGCAGAGCTTGACGATATTCTTGCCCTTGGGAGACAGCGAAAAATGGGCGTAGAAAGTGGCCACGCCATAAACCCGCGACGGGGGAACGCCGATGCTGGTGGCAACGTAACTGATCATGTCCTGGGAGAGATACTTGTAAACCGCCTGGACGTCCTGAAGAATCGGAATCAGCCGGTCTTTGGAGTAGTTGTATTTCTCCAGAATCTGGTTCACCGCGGCGAAATGATCGATCACCGCCCGGGTTGTTTCCATGGTTTCCTGCATTTTTGCTCCTTGGTTGTTATTCTAATCCTGTTCGGAAAAAATTCTGCTTTTCTTGACCGAGAGAACCGCAAGCCCCCCCCGCGATCGCTTCGCGCTGGACGATCACGCCGGCCGGAACCTTCAAGCTCACGTTGGCGAAGTTCCAGATCGCGTTGATCCCGCCGGCGGTCATCCGGTCGGCGACCCACTGGGCTTCCTGCGCGGGCACGCAGATGATTCCCATTTTGACGTCGAGTTCCCGTATTTTATCTTCGAGCTTTTCCACGCCGTAAACAGTGCGGCCGCGCACTTCGCTGCCGATCTTTTCAGGATTCGCGTCGAACGCGGCGAGAATTTTCAACCCGCATTCATCCTCGAATCCCTCGTATCCGAGAATCGCGCTCCCCAGCGAACCGGTCCCGACCAGAACCGCGTAAGAGGGCGAATCCCAGTTGAGATAGCTCCGGATCGCCTCGATCACCTCGACGACCTTGTAGCCGACGCCGGGCTGGCCGGTGACGCCGGTGACCGCTAGGTCTTTGCGGACGACGATCTCCCCGAGATCCATGTACCGCGCCAATTCAGGGGTCGCCACGATTTCCGCTCCGGCTTTCCGCATCTCGGTCAGCTTATGGAGATAGGTGGGCAAACGACGGATCGTCGGCATCCCCGGCACTTTCACTTTGTTCATCTCCAGACGCGCTCCATATTTATGATGAAATCACATGACCGGTTATTAACATAATGTCGCCGGGAGCTTTTTCAAGACAAATGTTATTTTTTTATCGATATATTTTTATCTTGACAGCGCAAGATGGGCCGGAAAATTCCGCAGTCGTGATTTCATCGAAGGCGTGAAGAGCGCAGCTTTGGATATTTGAGGCAAGAAAGTGATCAACTAGTACTTTGTAAATCTTGAATGTTCGCCTGGCGGCAGATATTTCGGCTGTGGTTGCGATTTTGTAAACCCGCCGATAATGAAGTTATCGAAGGTGTTTACAAGGTCGCAATCCACAACCGAAAGATCGCCGTTCAGGCGAATAATGAAAGTTTACAAAGTACCAGGCCGAACGAATGTGAAATTGGCAGGAGTATTGGGAATGAGGTCAAATGTTTCTTTATTGCCGGAAAAATATATTTCATATTTTCCGTAGTATCCGCGAAAGTCAATATTACCGGATGAATCGGTTTCGGCTTTGATGTCGGTTCGCCATTCGCGATTGATCAAACGCCGTAACGCATGCCAGGAAGCCTTGGGGATAAGTTCGGCATCCGTCAAGCCGCCCATCGCTTTCCCCTCATTGCCCCAGGCGGCTCCGTCATTCAAGTTCCAATAAACAATACCGCGCATATGCGGAATGGAAAACCATAAACGGTAAAGATTTTCCAGTACCTCGGCTTGAATCTCTTCACCGGCGCAACCGCCGAACATGATTCCCGGAACGGTTACTTCGGAAATGAATAAGGGCAAGCCCAGTTCGCATAACCTGGCGTAATTGCGCCGCAACTGGCCGATTCCCAGGTAATGATCCTGCAAATGATTGCCCAAAGCGCATTCTCCGAACATATGAAATTGAATTCCGACCGAACGGATATCGCCTTGTTCCGCGCGTATTTTTCTGATCAGGCGGAAGTATTCTTCACATAAATCACCGTTGACCGGAGTGCCCTCATTGATTTCCAGGAATACATCGGCGGGAAAAAGTTTTGCCGCTTCCTTGAATGCCCATGTGATGTACTCAAAACCGGGGGTGAAAAGAGGAGAATCCGGTTGGCGGCGATTCGGCATCAGTCCTTCGTTTTCAACATCCCAGATCAGGAAATCATCGCGGTAGCGTGCTGCGACATGCCGGATGAAATTGAGATATTGATTTTTCAACGCCGGAATATCGCCGGAAGCCGCCCAGGCCGGCTGCCAGGCCGCAACAAACGGCTGCCCTTTCAATGCCAAACCGTATTTGCGTCCGAACTTCACCACCCGGTCCGGCGGCGGCCGCCGCCAGATGTCAGGGGAATCTTCGGCGAACCGGAACTTACCCGGTTCCGGCTCGATATCCTTCCAGCAAAAGGCGGCGGTGGCCAGATTAAAGATACTGCTGAACAACTCTTCATACCGGGCGTTTTTTTCTTCTCCCAGCTGTCCCAGCGGAAAACAATTGCACCCGAAAAGAAAATAATGCCTTACCTGCCGGATTTCGATTTGCTCTCCGATGACCGGACGTCCCGACCGGTCGATGATTCTGATTTGGGCATTCCCCTGACGGTGCCGGGCTATTTCGGCGTTGAAAAGCTCCGCGTAGCCGTTTTCCTTCCAATCCCGCCGGTAACGCTCAACCAATGACGGTTCACGGGAGGAAAAAGCGGAAGCGATTTGTTTTTTCATGACCGGGAAGTTTTTTGTGGAAGAACCGATCAGCATATTCCACCCATTGGAGCCGGCATAAACTTTAACGGCCAGCAGATTGTTTCCCCGACGCAGAGGTACGGAAACTGTCCGGCATGGTTCCGGAGATTCGATTTGATGTACGGTATCGACAAGAAGTTGACCGTTGATATATGCAATTATCCAGTAATCGGTCTCAAAAAACAGTTTGACAGTTTCCGCCTTATCATGGGTGAAGCGGTTAAAAGCTGTGGCGGGCTGCCTTTCGCTGAACTTGTAATCGCGCAAAGCGGCCAGATCCAGATAGCCGCCAGGGGCGTCAATTGTCCGGCCGCCGGCGGGGACGGCGTCAACTGCCGGAAGGTCTTCGAAAAAAACTTGCCAGGCCGGCGAAAACGGGAAAGCGGAACATTTCATTTTCATCTCCTCAACAGTCATTCAATCCGAATATTGCGAATTGTCACTCCGGAAACGGGACTTCCCCGAAACTGAAAATAGACCCCATTGACCTGTTCCGGAATCTTCGTGAACCTGGTCAACGGAATTACCACCTTCTGAAAGGTTTCCGGGTTATTGTCGATCATATCCGCGCCTTCCAGA